>NZ_JBVJWD010000018.1:5482-7724 GCF_055602785.1 Streptomyces sp. NPDC037301 | reverse complement strand
CAACGAGGTGGGGCCGCCGAAACAAGGTTTGGAAGTACGGCGGTGTTCTTAGTGGTTCTTTTCCTCCTGAGAGGGTGGGACCCCCAAAAGGCTCCCCTGTTTTTCCCCCCCCGGCCCCCCGCGCCGTTCTGTGTGGAGGCCACCCGGGCGGGGTGGCAGTGCCCCGGGCCGGATTCGATCCGGCACCCTCACGGCGTGGATGCCGGGGCTTTGTACTGCGGTTTGTTTAGAGCCGAGGGCGTGTCCCCCATTGGGGTGTGGGGCCCTGTTGTGACGGGGGCCCGGTCTCAGTCGGCTGGTCTCCACTCGCCTCGGCCGGTGCTGTCACGGCCGTCGTTCTGCGGTGGATCACGCTGTGCAGTTGTTCAGCGATGCGGTCCGGCGGAGAGCCGACGGGCGCAGTTCGAAGCAGCCCAAAGAAGGGCCCCCTCCGACCGCTGTCCTAGGACTGCGGTGCGTCTGAGAAGACAATGGCGCACAGTCCCAGGACTGTCAACAGTCCTGGGACTGTGCTTGACTGGGCTCATCGAGAGGAGTTCGCGTGGCACCCAAGTGGCGAGAACTGGCAGACAAGCTGGCCGAGCAGATCAAGAGGGGCGAGTACGCCCCTGGTCAGCAGCTGCCGCACATCCGAGACCTGGTCGAGGCTGGTGAAGGTTCAAAGTCCACGGTTCATGCGGCCTACAAGGCCCTGGAAGCCGAAGGCTTGGTGACCTCTTCCCGCGGTCACGGGACCGTTGTGCGGCAGCAAGCCCCGCTCAAGAGACTCGGCATCGCTCGGTACGACAAGGCCAAATGGCGTGACGGTGATGAGGTCGCGTTCATCGCCGACCGCGTGGCTTCGGGCCGCGCGCACAAGCGTGGCGAGCAGACGCAGAACGTCAGCCGTGTGCCGGCCACGCCGCTGGTAGCGGCGGCGCATGGCTTGCCGGATGGCTCCGAGGTGTACGCGCGCGCCCACCTCGTGAAGGAGGGGGACCAGCCGACGCACGCCCTGACCAGTTACTACCGCCCCGAGCACGTCGAGGGAACGAGACTTGTTGACCCGACGCCGGGCCCAGCGGGCAAGGGTGGTGGTTACCGCGTGCTCTACGACGCGGGCTACGAGATCGATCACATGCGGGAGGAGCTGTTCGCTCGCCCCGCGACGTCGGAGGAGGCGGCGCTACTTCAGCTCACGCCTGGTGAGTGGGTTGTGGAGCTTCACCGCACCACCTGCACCGCCGATGGGACCGTCGTGGAGTTCGCCGTCGGCATTCACGCGGCGAGCCGCTTCGCCTGGGCGTATGACTTCAAGGTCCCCGACTCGACGCAAGGAGTAGCCCAGTGATTTCGGTGCAGGCATGGTCGGATGCCCAGCAGCTTTGGGACTTTCAGCAGATGCGCCACGAGCCGCGCCCCTGCTCGGTGGCCATCGGTCTCGGCAGCCATGACCTGGGTGTGGCAGACGTGACGGTTGATCTGTACCGGCGCGGCATGTTCCCGCTGATCGTCTTCACAGGTGCTACCAGCCGCACAACGCGCGACCGGATGCCCCGCGGGGAGGCCGAGCACTATCGGGAACGAGCGCTGGACCTGGGAGTTCCCGCCTCAGCCATTCTCGTCGAGCCGAACGCGCGGAACACAGGTGAGAACATCAACTTCTCGCGCGCACTGCTTGCCGAGCGGGACGTCGACGTTTCATCCGTGCTGCTCGTCAGCAAGCCGTACGAGGAGCGGCGGGCCTACGCAACCGCGCGCAAGCTCTGGTCGGAGGTTGAGTTCGTAAGCGCGTCGGCGCCGATGACTCTCACGGAGTACGTCGACTCGATCAAAGACCCCCGGCTTGTCCTTGACATGCTCGTTGGGGCTCAGCAGCGTCTACTCATTTACCCAGAGCAGGGGTTCATGGTTCGGCAAGAGGTTCCGGACTCTGTCGCCGTGGCCTACGAGCGACTGTGTGCCGCTGGGTTCACAAGCCGCCTCGTCCCAGCCTCGTGAGGGATCTATGGGCCATGTGTGGGCCAGAAGCGCCCGCACACAAGCGCCTTGAGTCGTAGTCGCAGGTCAGGCGACGTAAAGCCGCTCCAACCGCAACCGTCTTGAAAACCGTCGTGATCCCAGCGCGGTAGAACTTTCCCTACTTCATCAAGGCGCCGCGCAAGCGCGGCGCGGGGGGGGGGGGGGGGGGGGGGGGGGGGTGGGGGGCTGGTCGGGATGCCGCCAGCAGAGGGGGGAAAGGGGGGAAAGGAGAGGCAAACGG
>NZ_JBVJWD010000018.1:0-5472 GCF_055602785.1 Streptomyces sp. NPDC037301 | reverse complement strand
ACCCCCCCCCCCACCCCCCTCCCCAACCCCCCCCCCCCCCCCGGCTCGGCACCCCCCCCCCCCCCCCCCCCCCCCCCCCCCCCCCCCCCCCCCGCGCCGCAGCCCCCGGCCGGGGGCTGCCTCTGTCTCCGTCCCGGCTGCCCCCGGCCGGGGGCAGCGGCGCACCGAGCGCGACACCAGCCCGAGAGAAACGGTCGGCACGGGGCGGGGAAACCCTCTGTGGCTGGGGCGGTCGGCTCCACGGCTTTAGCCACCTCCCCAGTACGGGTCCCGCGTCGAGCAAGACCAGGGGGCCACTCGTTCAAATTCCGGGCAGGATCACAGCCTGCCCGAGTTGCCGGCCAGCGTACGGCCCCCTGATCGTGCTCTACCCCAAACCGGGCAGGACACCGGCAAACCCGCTCCACCGACCTCGCGAGTCCGAATTAATTACGCGACCTCGCCCAACCACGGTTCTTCTTCAACCGCTCTTCTGAGAGATTCCGCAGTCCTCAAAATATCCCTACACAAATCAGGAAGCGCTTCTTCTGTGTAGATCTTAATGATCGAGTGCGGTAGGGAGGAACCTGGAACTTTATTGCGCCAAACAATAGTCCCAGAAGTTACCCGTGTCAGGTCCGAATTCCCTGAGTCGTCTAGCGTGCACTTATACATGGGCGAGTCCACGACGATCACAGGGACCGCGATCTGGAGCGCCAGATTGCCTGGTGATCCGTACATGTTTGCCACGCCAAAGGCTGCCTTGGAAACACTTGTCATGGCGGAGTAAGCTACATCCTCTCTACTCTTGCCCAGGCTACTTCGAACAGCGGAATAGGCAGGATCCTTCTCTACGCTGAATAGCGGCAGTTCCCCCTGCGTCACCGGATTCTTGTCTAGTTGTCCCGCGAGACGATGCCAATATGAAGTTGCTTGGCCAGGGACGAATCTTTGCGCAATTTTCGCTGTGGATGCCAGCTGTCTCCCTCCCGAGAAAAGGATCCATGGTTTTCCAGGGGAGCTCTTGCATTCAACAATCGGACATAGATATGTTGAAACCTGACGGGAGTCGCTCTGCGAGGCGAGTAGACGGATCCTGCCGACTAGATCGATTTCGCGGTGAGTTTGAGATTCTCGATCCAAGTAATAGTCGGATGGCACTGCCGATATTTCATGACTCTTGAAGACTCTTGCCGTGCGCATTTCGAGCGGATAGCCCTGCTCGGAAAGCCATGCTCTGATTTTAGCGGCGAGGGGATCACCTTCGCGAGCTTCCTTTGATTTTTCCATGATCCTTTACCAATTAGGCTGACTTTATGACTTTCGAGCAATCGCTGTCCGAGCCGGGCACGCTGGTGCTCGAGTTAAGCAGTTTCAACCTCCATCTCTTCCACGGGGTCCCACCGGGCACCCTTAGCCCTATTGCAGGCTCTGTGTAGGAGCTGTCCGTTTTCTTCGACGGTCTCGCCGCCCTCCGCGAAAGGCTTCGTGTGGTCCACTTCGGCCTCCTCAAACCGCAATGGGTGATCGCACTCAGAGCACTTGCGGTCCTCGGCGGCAGTCCGATCCCAGATGTTCTGCTTCTGTTGCAGTGTAAAGAAGCGCTGCCGTCGGCCCGCAGGAGTATTGCTAAGCGCGAGACGGATGGCGGCGTCATACCTGGCAAACCTAAACTCTACGTTCGGCTTGCCTGTAGTGCCTCTCTGGATGGCGTCATTGAAGCGTTCGTTATAAACATGAAGCCGCTGAACCGCGTCAACTATTTCGCTCTTCCGCTCTCGAATGGCTCGATCAAATGAGCCGGCATCCTTGAATCCGTACCGGGAGTGATCGAGGAACGCCCAGACTTGAGTCTCCATGAGTGCTCGGTTCAATGTGCGAGCCCATTCACCAAAACTGTGATCTGGGGTTCGGTAGGGTCGGAACCTGAGATCGCCGAACGTCAGAATGACTCGGTCAAGGGCTTTTTCGATTAGCCGGCATCGGCGCTCGCGAATGTCCGGGTCCTCAGATTTGCCGACAATCATCTCATCGTTCAGGAACTGATTTAGGCGCTTGTTTGGGAAGTCCAGGTACCCGCGACGCTGATAGGCGAGCAACCGTGACAGGTACTCCACGTCCTTCATTCGTCGCCACTCTGCGTCAGAAACCTTCAGCTTTCCCTTAAGCCTTTCTGCGTGCTCCTTGATTTGCTGCAAATATTCGGTGTGATGTACGGCATTGCGAAGTTCTTGGTCTGATAGAACGGTACTCTTCTGATTCAAGCGCTTAAATAGCTCAAATTTATCCGCGCGCGCGTCTATGGGGATGGTGGCGGTTGAAAGCTTGAAATTCTTGAAACCTGCTTTCAGTCCCGGTTTCAAGTCTGCGAACTTTTTCCCGCGAAGCTCTTCCACGACAGAGTCATCAGGAATGGTTAGCGTGCCATCATAGAATTCCTTCAGTGATGTGAGCCTTTGTTGGCCATCAACTACCTCCCGAACAGGTACCGCCTCTCCATCCATGTCTCGCTCAGCATCGGCGAGGTAGATGAGGGGAAGCGGAAGGCCAAGAAATACTGACTCGATGAGGGCAGACTTCTTCTTCCTGTCCCAAAAGGCGCGGCGCTGATAAGGGGGCTGAAGTACTACCGATCCGTCCTTTACCGACGACAAGACCGAAAGAATCGTCTCAGTGACTGGTGTGACGATCTGCGGCTGCTGCCCGATCTTGATCATGCCGGCTGTGCCGATGTCTGCCACCTGATCGCTCGGGTCCTCAGCGATGCCTTCAAGTTCATCCAAATCCGCCATGTCGGCAACTTACCTCAGTGATCAGGCAGCGTGAGGCGTCTGTGCGAGACAACGCCGCTGTGGAGAAGTGGAGTTGGTGCCAGGTTGATGCTGCGCTATGCCTTCCCTGCTTGCCTCAAGAGGCTGCGATGCTGGTTGTCAGCTTGCGAGTTCGTTCCGGGGGAGTGGGACAACAGCCCTCAGTGACCGCCGTGCCGGTAGTTCGCATTGAGGGGCAGTCTGGTCATCCACAGCTGCCATCAACGACAGCGCATATCAGCGGCACCAGCAGCGCCGGAAGCCGTGGCGCGAGCAGGGATGACAGCTGTCCGGTCGAACTTACAAAGCGGGTGTCTCCCGAGCGCCGCCCCCTCAGATGCCCTGGACGAAGGCTGGCTGTCAGAGCCTGGTGGGAGGGTGCTGCCATGCAGGACGCACTCTTCGACTTGCCGGAGACGTCTCCGGAACACGCCGTGATCGCTCGCTTCCAGCTGGGCGGCGACGACCTCGGTGAACCTGGCCAGTGGTCGTTGGTCTTTGAAGCCGAGCGGTCGATGGGGGCCGCGGTCATGGTCGCTGGCGTTGGTGAGGTCGACGGCAATGAATTCGGCGGGGGAGAGGTTGTGATCTCCGCCTATGGCCCTGATGCCGAAGCTCTGTTCCGGGTGATGGAGCCTGGCTTGCGTGCGCTTCCGTTCCGGCCGGCACACGTCGTGCTGCGCTATGGGGAGCCTGCTGACGACGTTGTGAGCGAGAGGGTTGAGCTCTGAGTATGCGTGCCAGATACGTGCCAGATCGAGCGGTCAGCCACGGTCATTTGAGGAACACCACAGCGTCCGCAGCTCGTGACAACCGTCGCAGCGCACAGACAGGTTGAGCTGGGGTGATGACTCAGATGCCGCTACCAGGCTTACAAAGCAGCGATCCACCATCCCAAGCTCAGGTCCATCCGCGAGCCGGCTGTGGGACTGCACCTCTTTGGCTAACGAAGCCCCTCTTGGTGTAGGTGCTTGGCAGTTGCTGCGAGGAGGCGTCGAAGCTTCTCCCTGTTCTCGCCGTAGGTCTTAAGGGCATGGCAGTTCGGGCAGAGGGCGATCATGTTCCAGGGGACGTCGGGCCCGCCCATGGTCAGGTCCCGTACGTGGTCCACCTGCAGGATTGGTAGTCCCGCGGTGGTTCGCTCTTTGGGGTGTCCCCCGCACTTAGGGCTCTCGCAGTCGCCCTTGCTTCGCTTTATGACTGCCGCTCTTGCGCTGGGGTCCCGGACGAAGCGGTCGGCAAGTGTCGGCTTCTTCAGCTGGCCTCGTCGTTTGGCGTTCGCTTCCGCCCTCTGTGCCAGGCGCTTGTAGGCGTCCTTGTCGCTCTCTGTGGTGTCACGCGCCTTAGGGTCTACGTCACCAGGGCGGTAGTCGACGGTGTCGTCGTGCAACTCACCTGTGTCAGCCTCGAGCGCTGCCACAACGTCCGGAGGCCACGTCTCACGCTGCGGCGAGGGGACAGGGGCCAACACCCAGAGGAACTCACGGCGCGGCCGCTTGTCGGCTCCGATGCCCCACCGCAGTCGGCGTTGCACGATGACGGCCCAGGTTTCGAAGCTCCAGTCCTTCTGGAATGGCTTGTGCCAGTAGCGCAGAGGGTGGCCGGCAGTCTGATGCTCGGCCATGAGCTCGTTGCCGTCGGTGATCTTCTGGTCGCCTGAGAGCCCGTCTCCGACGTAGGCGATCCAATTTGTGTCCGGGATCCGGCCGTCGTCGTAGGGCCCCTTGTCGTCTGAGAAGGCGCTCAGGATCCCGTCTGCGAGACAGCCGATCCCTGCCATCTTTTGGCCACCGTAGACGCGCCAGATGGCGTCTCGGTCCTTGAACGGCTCACCGAGCACCGGACGCAGGGCATCTGCCCATCTGCCGGCGAGCAAGTTGTGTAGGCCCAAGTCTTCCAGCAGGCCGGAACGAATCGGGAAGAAGTAGCGCAGGAGCAGCCCTGCCGCGGCAGCGGCGGCAGCGGCAGGCTGCGACAGCAGCAGCGCGTAGTCATCCTCGCGGAGACCACCTGTCGGATCTACCCGGTTCAGGGACTCCAGGGTGGGACGTCTCCCCCGACTCGTGAGGGTGAGCTCCTGCCCGTGGTCCACAGTCCACAACTCGTCATGCATCAGTGCCCAGAACGGGTACCTGGTGGCGTCGACACCGTCCTCGGTCTGGGCGTACTTCTCCATCAGCGGCGCCACGGCGGCGCATGTCGCTGACCACGACTGCGTGCGGGGCGCCCCCGCCAAGGCCTGCCCGATTGCCCATAGGAGAAGCAGCGGGCGGTGCAGCGCCGGGCCTCCCGCACGTCGTGCCGGCCGGACGTCCCCAACCCGCCGTTGGAACGTCTTAGGTGGCTCCACAACCGTGAAGCCCTCCCTCCTCAGCCAAGCCACGGCACCCTTCAGACCACCACTTAGCTGGTAGTGCTTCAGTGCGCTTCCAGAGTCGTAGAGGTGCGCAACGCCAGCTATGGCCTTGGAGTCGTACTGCCGCCCCTCGTGCACAAGCAGGTAGGTGATAGCCGCGCGGTAACCGTAGGTCTCCCGAAACGCCTCCACCCCGAGGCGGTCATGCTCTGCAATCGCCTGCAGGATGCCCGGGTGTGTCAATTTAACGGCTGATCTTGGTTGTTGAGTTGGTCAGTGGTCGGTGGGAGTCAGGCGGCCCTCGAAGGCGACCTGGAAAGCGTTCAA
>NZ_JBVJWD010000017.1:187215-193277 GCF_055602785.1 Streptomyces sp. NPDC037301 | reverse complement strand
TTGCCCGTGCTGTTCGTCTTGATCGTCTTGACCGTGGTGTACGTGGAGCTGGTCTTCTTGCGGAACTGGAGCTTCACCGGCTGCCCGGTGTAGCCGTGGTACTTCAGGTCGTCGAAGTTCGCACGCGACAGCTTGCCGGTGACCGTGATCGTCTTGCCCTTCTTCACGGGCTCCGGAGCAGCGTTCACCGTCAGCTTCGACAGCCGCTGCACACGGGTGGCGCCCAGGCCTTCCTGCAGCGCGAAGTCGACCTTGCTGAAGTCGGGGTTCATCGGGTCCTGGCCGTTGAAGTCGACAGCGAAGCCCCCTGCCTGCCACGTCGTGGCGTCGGCGTTGCCGATCAGGTCGTACTGCGGCGAGATGGCGATCTGCCCCTTGCAGGTGGCGACCGTGGAGGAGACAGCCTTGCAGGTGGGGGCGACATCGCCGTAGAGCTCGTTCGTCGGATTTTTGAACGAGCCGCGGTAGAGCGAGACATCGAGCCCGAAGTCCGAGGCGAAGATGTTCACATCGGCGGCGTGCGTCACGATGAACGTGGTCGGCACGGTCTTCGTGGCGGTGGTGCCCACGGCGATTCGCTTGCCGCCGTTCACCTTGAGCTTGGAGAAGGTGAGGTCGAGCTTACCGGGGACGCTCTCGGCCGCGAGGGAGCGCGCGCCGGACTTGGCGCCGGAGCCGGCACCGATGGTGGACTGAGCGGCACGCGCGACGTCGCCGACGGTCGAGCGGTGCGCGTCGTCGGCCTGGGCCACCGACGGAATGACAAGGGCGGAGAGAGCCAGGGCGCCGGTTACGGCGGCCACGGTCGCACGAATGCGCATGTTCATTCCCCAACAGGAGAAGGGGGCCCACGGAGGTCGTCCGCCAACAGGCCCAAGATCGTCTGTGAAGCCTGATGGCTTCAACAGGAGAGACCATCGGGATACGTGAACGGTTGTGTGCCTGTTGGGGATTTCTTGTGCAATCGCCCCGCGCTCCGGCACGGATGCACTTCGGCCCCTCACCGGCCGGTCAGTCGAACCAGCGGTCCCGGGCCAGTTCCTCCGTACGGGACGGGTCCTCCAGCAGTGCCGCGACCTCGAAGCGGCGCGGCCACTGCCCCGCCGCCCAGGCCAGGCCCGCAGCGACGCCTTCCAGCGTGGCGGCGTGCACGGTCCCGTCGGAGGTGTGGCGCCAGTCCAGTTCGACGCCGCCCGCGCGCAGTTCGCCGTGCTCGATGTACGCGTCCGGGGTTCCGGCGCCGAGCAGGACCCGTACCGAATCCGGCACTTGGTGCTCCTCGCCCTCCGTCGTCACCTCCGCCTCGACGCTCTCGCCGAGCCTGCGCACCTGGAACAGCTCGGCCAGATCGGCCGCGCGGGTCGGGGTGACCGGAAGCAGCGGGAGCCCCCCGGCGAGCGGCAGCAGATCCGGAGCGTCCGCGATCACGGCGTCCGCCGCGTCGACGACCCGGATCTCACCGTCGACCACGGCCCGCAATTCGTCGGGCAGCGTGACCTGTTCCGGGTCGAGGTCGGCCAGGGCCGTGTACAGGGAGTGCAGTTGTACGAAGCCGACCACACGGTCCCCGTCCGCGAGCCGGCCTAGGAGTTCGGCGGCGCCGCCCGGCTCGTCGAGGAGGGCGGTCACGGACGTCCGTACACCGAGGGCACGCAGCACCTGGGCGTCGTCGAAGCCGGTCGCGTCGGCGGAGTCGTACAGTCCGGCCAGCCGCGGGTCGCCGCCCGCAGACCGCAGACCGGCCGGGCGGCGGCCGTCGAGCACGGGGTGGTCGCGCAGCCACCAGGCCGTGTAAGGACGGACGGACTGCGTCGTACCGTCGGGCAGCAGCACCCGCACCGGCTGGGTCAGCGCGTCGCGCAACGGCGGCTGGGCGAGCAGGGCGAGCGCCTGCGGCCAGGCGTCGTCGTCGACGAGGTCGAGGTCGCGAACGGCGACGAGTTCGGTGGCGACCGGCGGCACGGAGGCCCGCCCGTCGCCCGACCACCACCCCTCATCGTCACCGCTGCGCGGCGGCAGACTCAATTGCAGCTGGTCGAGGATGTCCTCGCACCACACGTCCACGGCGTCGAGCAGCCCGGCGTCGTCGGGCTCGGCGAAGTCGCCCTCACCGGGCTCCAGTTCGTCCGGATCCAGGACGACATCGGTGGCCCGCACGAGGGCGAAGGTGGCGAGCACCCCGCAGGCGGTGAGCGGCTGTTCGCCCCAACGGTCGGTCAATTCCTGGTCGCAGAGTGCCAGTTCACCCTCCCGCATGACGGCCGCGAACGGGCTGCCGGGCAGCACGAGTTCACCGGCAGGTGCGGGTTCGCCGTCCTCGTCGGGAAGGGCGAGCGCGCCGAGCCAGGGCTCGTCGCCCGGTGCCAGTTCCGCGTCCCGCACAAGGGCGAGGACGGTCTCTGTGAGCTCTTCGGCGTCCAGCGCGTCCTCGTCCCAGATCTCGCCCGCGTCCAGCGATCCGGCGACGGCTGCCCGCACCTGCGGGGTCGTCAGCACGGCGCGGGGCGTGGCGGGCAGGGCGCCCAGCTTCTCCAGCAGCGGATGGGCGGCGTCCGGGTGCGCGACCTTCAGCCCGAGCCGGGCGAGGCGGCCCAGGACGGGGCCGGTGAGCGCGTCGGGGAACGGGAGAAGGACCTGGCGGGGGCCGATGGCGGTGCGGGGGGCGGTCGGGGTCTCGGCGTCCTGCGCTTCCGGTGTACCGGCGAGCGGGACGGGCAGGCCGGAGAGACGGTCCGGGTCGATGCCGGACAGGCTGTCGTACAGCCGCCGCCACCAGCCGGGGTCGCGCTCCAGACCGGCGAGACGGTCGATCGCCTCGGTCAGCGGGACGCGGGCGATGCCGAGGGTGCGCAGTTCGCTGCGGCGCTCCAGTCCGGCGGGCAGCAGGCACGGCAGGACCTCGGCGAGCACCCGTACGGTCTCGGCGCCCACGCCTTCCAGCACCTCGGCCTCGATGGGGCGCAGCGCGGTGGTGGCCGTCTCGCGGATGCCGTCCGCCTGCGCGTCCCAGGTGTCCCACCGGTCCGTTTCGGTGGTGGCGTCGCGCGGGGCGGCAGGCTCCAGGAACGCGACGCGCGGCAGCCGTTCCAGGATCGCGCCGCGCAGGGCGCCGTCCAGTTCGCCCTTACCGAGCGGTCCGGGGACGAGGTCGATGGTGTCGATGGACACCGGCTGCCAGTCGGCGAGCAGCCCGGCGTACGCATCGGCCGCGCGCTGCACCAGGAAGTCGGTGAGCGGTCCCGGTGCGAAGTGGCGGCGGGTGGTGTCGAGCGGCAGCGACGCGATGAGCAGCGCGGGGATACCGAGGGGTTCGTCGGTGGGGGTCGGAGCGTGGACGACGGGGACGGTGCGGGGGCGTACCGGGGCGCCCTCCGCGTCCACCGGCACCGCCCAGGTGACCGACCAGTGCGGGCGCAGCCGTTCCTCGCGGGGCCGGTCGGCCAGCAGGGCGGGCTCGACGGGGCCGTGCCGGGTGACGGTGCGCCAGCGGTGCGTACCGTGCGCGGAGTCCTTGACGTGGGTGTACGGGCCGTGCTGCGACCGGCGCAACGTCCGTACGGTGTCCGGGGTTTCGATCACGATCTCGTCGAGGCCGCGCAGGGTGAGCAGGAGCGCGTCGTCGACCGCGTCGAGCAGCCGGACCACGAGGTCCTCGGCACCGCCGTCGCGCAGCGGGAGGACGACGACGGTGTCGTACCCGTCGGGCGCGGTGCCCTCGGCGGGCAGCGGGAGCCGCAGCAGGGGGACGTGGCCGTCGCGACGGCGGAGCTCGTCGCCGAGGCCCGGGCTGGCGAAGGCCGCCCTTGCGGCGAGGTCGCGGGCCTCGGCGAGGGACCAGCGGACACCACCGTGCCGGCCGACGACGGCGGGCTCGTCGCTCACCGCGAGCACGGCGGCGAACCCGACGCCGAACCTGCCGACGGCCCCCTCGTGGCCCTCGCGCTTGGCGGAGGCGCGCAGGGTGGAGAGCGACTCCACGCCGGTGGCGTCGAGGGGGGCGCCGGTGTTGGCGGCGGCGAGCGCGGCGGGGGCGTCCGCAGTCGCCGGGTGCAGGGTGAGGCGGAGCCGGCCGGGGACCTGTGCGCGGGCGGCGGCGTCGGCGGCGTTCTGGGCCAGCTCGACGACGAGGCGGTCGCGGTAGCCGCCGAGCGCGAGGTCCTCCTCGGCGTTGGCGTCCTCGCGGAATCTGGCAGGGCCGGCGCCCCAGGCGTCGAGCACGCCGCGTCGCAGCCGTGCGGTCCCGAACGGGTCGGCCCCCTCGGTCGCATTCATGCTCACGCTCTGACTCCGCTCTTTCCGGTTACGCGTTGCCCGTGCCGCCAGTGTGCGCCTGAAGGTACCGGGTCCTCTCGCCGGACGGGGTGTCGTGTCTGCGGGGTTGCCCACGGCAAGGCCGGATTCTGCCGCACCGCGCACCACCGCTCCGGTTCCGTCCTCGAACGCCGGACGGGCTGGGGTGTGCGAAATCGAGCCCGTCGAGGGGGTCCCCCCATGCCCTCAAGGCCATGGGGGAGATTGAGGGCAAAGTGATTCGCCGGCGGGCCCGCAGGCGCGTCTCAAGCCCGCCGAGGGGTCCCCCCCATGCCCTTGAGGCTATGGGGAGATTGAGGGCGGAACCGGTTCGCGGGGCAAGCCCGCAGGTGCCATGGCCGGGCGCGCCGGAGAACCCCCGAAGCCTCGCCCCGCTCAGGAGTGACCGAGGTCCTCCGTCGGGCCGTCCGGTTCCGCCGGGACCGAGCCCGAGTCCCGTGCCGGACGCAACGGATACTCGTCCACCTGCATCGTGTCCAGCGCATGCGGCGCCGGCTTCGGCGGCTTCGGCATCACCGCCGCCTCCGAGTGCCCACCGCACCCGTACGACAGCGACACCACATGCCCGTCCGCCGGACCGAACTCGTTCGCGCACACCCCGAACGCCTGCTTCAGCGAACCCGCCAACGGCACCAGGAACGCGCAGGTGACACAGGACGCCGGAGCCGCCTGAGCCATCGGCGTCTTCGCGCCGAACGCCTCGTCCCACCGGTCGGCCGCCGTGTGCAGCCCATAGCGCGACAGCACCCGCGCCCGCCGCATACCGAGCTCCTCGGCGACCGCCGCGATCGAGCCCCGGCTCGTCGTCGCGGGGCGCGTCGTCAGCTCCGCGTCCTCCGCATCGACGAGGTCGGCCATCTCCTGGGACACCTCGGAGACCGCGGAGCTCGGCGGCGGCTCGTCCTCGCCGGTGTAGCCGGGCTCCAGGCGGATGTCGTCCGCCTCGGTGGGCAGCAGATCGCCGGGCCCCATGTCCCCGGGACGCAGCCGCTCGCTCCACGGCACCCACTCCGGAGCGAGGAGCGCGTCGCTGCCGGGCAGCAGCACCGTCTCGTCGAGGGTGACGTTCTTCGCGCGGGACGCCCGGGCGACGGTCACCGCCCAGCGCCAGCCCCGATAGCCCGGCTCCTCGCACTCGAAGAAGTGCGTGACGACCCGGTCCCCCTCGGAGACCACGGCCACATGCTCACCGACGACCCCCGGCGCGGCTGCTTCCTCGGCCGCCGCGCGGGCGAGGTCCACCGCCTCGGCGCACAGGCGGTCGGGAACAGGGGTACGGGCCGTACGGCTTCGCGTCGTCACAGCACTCACAGGTCTCGCTTCTCTCCTACGCCAGTCTCACGAGCGCGCCAGCACATCCATCGATTTCGGCAATGACAGATGCGGGCGGAGCGGACCTGAGGGCCGCGTCGACGTCCACACCCGTTGTGCCTGCCTCGGGCGCACCTTCTGCTATCCATTCTGCGGGATCGCCGATAGGCGCGCGGCCGAGAACAACCGCCGGTGGCGCGCTACGCACGCTACCCTCTCCGCCGCCCCCCGCCCACCTGCCCGTCCCAATCAAGTCCGGATCCGGCGCCGTGTCCCGTGCAAAGTCCGCCTCGGAGCCGTCACAATTGCCGGCCTGGGGGGGGGGGGGGGGGGGGGGGGGGGGGGGGGGGGGGGAGGGGGGGGAGGGGGGGGGGGGGGGGGAAGGACAGGTCTTCCAGGTAGCCGGAGGCGTTCCAGTTGATCCCGGGGTCGGCCTCCAG
>NZ_JBVJWD010000017.1:0-187205 GCF_055602785.1 Streptomyces sp. NPDC037301 | reverse complement strand
CCCGCCCCACCCCCCCCCCCCCCCCCCCACCCCCCCCCCCCCTCCCCCCCCCCCCCCCTCCCCACCCCCCCCTCTCCCCCCCCCCCCCCCCCCCCCCCCCCCGTGCCCGGACCGGGCGGAGCACTGACCCGACAGGGCGGAGTGCACCACGCCCCGCGCCGATCCCGGTTCGTCACCGCAGTGACTGGGGCACTATGACGAAGTGACTTCCGCCAGGTCGCACAAGGATTCCGGCCCGCTGCGCAGGACGGGCCGGACGATCGGTCACGCCCTCCGCACCCCGTTCACCGGCACCGCGAGAGGAATCCGGAAGGCGACGCACGCCCACGGCGCCGGGGAGTCCGGGCTCGGCAAACTGATCGAACTGCACGCCGTGAACGGCGCGGGCGATGTGATGATCACGATCGCGCTCGCCTCGACGGTGTTCTTCTCCGTACCGACGGACGAGGCCCGCGGCCGCGTCGCCCTCTACCTCGCCGTCACCATGGCTCCCTTCACCCTCCTCGCGCCCGTGATCGGCCCGCTCCTGGACCATCTTCCGCACGGCCGCCGCGCCGCGATGGCCGGTGCGATGCTGGCCCGGGCGGTGCTCGCGCTCACCATGGCGGGCGCGGTCGCCACCGGCGGCCTGGAGCTGTATCCGGCCGCGCTGGGCGTCCTGGTCTGCTCGAAGGCGTACGGAGTCGTACGCAGCGCTGTCGTGCCGCGTCTGCTGCCACCGCGCTTCTCCCTGGTGAAGGCGAACTCCCGGGTCACCCTGGCCGGGCTCCTGGCGACCGGGATCGCCGCCCCGATCGGGGCGGGGCTGCACACCATCGGGTCCGCCTGGCCGCTGTACGGCGCGTGCGTGATCTTCATCGGGGGGACCGTCCTCGCCTTCACCCTGCCGCACAAGGTCGACTCCTCGAAGGGCGAGCGGAAGGCCCAGCTGGTGCCGCCGCACGGCGTGACGGCCCCCCGGCCCGAGGCAAAGCGGAACGGGAGGGGAAACGGGAAGGCCAGAGGCCGGGAGAAGAATGGCGAGAAGCGGCCCGGGCTGCGGTCCGTGGGGCCGTCCGTGCTCAACGGGCTCCAGGCCAACACCGCGCACCGCGCGCTCTCCGGCTTCCTGATCTTCTTCCTGGCGTTCCTGCTGCGCGAGCAGCCGCTCGCCGGGCAGAGCGCCGCCGTCTCGCTCGGCATCGTCGGTGTGGCGGCCGGTGTCGGCAACGCGCTCGGTACGGCGGTCGGCTCCTGGCTCCGGGCCCGTGGCCCCGAAGTGATCGTCGCCTCGGTGCTGGCCCTGGCCCTGGGCGTCGCCGTGCTCGCCGCGCTCTTCTTCAGCACCGTCATGGTCGCCGCGCTCAGCGCGACGGCGGGCTTCACCCAGGCCCTGTCGAAGCTCTCGCTGGACGCGATGATCCAGCGCGACGTGCCCGAAGAGGTACGGACATCCGCGTTCGCCCGGTCCGAGACCGTGCTCCAGATGGCGTGGGTGATCGGCGGCGGCATCGGCATCGCCCTCCCCCTCAACGGCGTACTGGGCATGTCGGTCGCCGCGGGCATCCTCACCGTGGGCGCCGCCACGTCCGTACGGGGGCTGCTGAGCGCCGCGCGACGCGGCTCGCCGCACCCCCGCGTGGCGTGAGCCGGAGCGACCGATAGCCTTCGGCCCATGACCGTTGCGTTCTTCTCCGGTAAGGGCCGTCGAATCGGCGTCGCTCTTGGTGCCGTGTCCGCGGGACTCCTTGTCCTCTCCGCCTGCGACAAGCCGACGCCGCTCGCGACCGTAACGGTCGGCGGCAACACGGTGAGCACCGAGGCGTCCTGCTACAACGACGGCGATGCCCTCAAGGCGTCCGAAATCCAGGGCTGCCTCAACAAGAAGACGGAGAAGTCCGTCGAGGTCGCGATGGACGACAAGGTCCGCTTCGGCGTCGACCCGGAGATCGCGGACAACGGCTGGACGCTGTTCATCAACGGCCAGCAGGCCGAGCAGGAGCCGTACAAGAAGACCTACCGGTCCATCCCGGGCAGCGCCTTCTTCTCCAGCCAGACCGGCGAGACCGTGAGCAACAAGACGCAGATCAGCATCGTGGAGACCAAGGGCAAGAAGCTCACCGGCGTCTGGCACTTCGAGCTGAAGAAGACTTCCTGACCCCCTTCTTTCCCCCTCCTGACCTCGGAGGATTCGCCCCGTGCGTGTGCTCGTCGTGACCGCTGTCCCAGCAGAACGGGACGCGGTCACGCGTGCGTTCGGGGACCTGTCCGAGGTGGCCGTGCGCGAGGTGCCGGGCGCTCGGCTCCACCGCGTGGGCTCCCCCGGCGGCTGCGGCGTCGTCGATGTCCTCGCGGGCGGCGCCGGACCGGCCGCCGCGGCCGCCGCGACGGCTTTCGGTCTTGCGTCCGGGCCGTACGACCTCGTCGTCTCGGCCGGGATCGGCGGCGGATTCGCGCCCCTCGCCCCGGTCGGCTCGCTCGTCGTCGCGAGCGGCATCGTCGCCGCCGACCTGGGCGCCGAGACCCCCGAGGGCTTCGTGCCCGTCACCGGTCTGGGCTTCGGCCGCGACCGGTTCACGCCACCGCCCGCGCAGGTACGCGACGTGGCCGCCGCCACCGGCGCGCTCACCGGCGAGATCCTCACCGTCTCCACCGTGACCGGCAGCGCCGAGCGCGCCGCCGCCCTGCTGGCCGCGCACCCTCGGGCTGCCGCCGAGGCCATGGAGGGCTTCGGTGTCGCCGAGGCCGCCGAACGGACGGGCGTACCGGTGCTGGAACTGAGGGCGGTCTCGAACGCCGTCGGCCCGCGCGACCGGGACGCCTGGCGCATCGGCGACGCGCTGGCCGCACTCACCGGGGCGTTCGGGAAGATCGTCCCCGCACTGGAAGGTTGGACCCACCATGAACGACACGACTCGTAACCCGTCGAATCCGTTGAACATCGCTTTCTCGCCGTGCCCGAACGACACCTTCGTCTTCGACGCCTGGGCGCACGGAAGGGTCCCCGGCGCGCCCGCCCTCGATGTCACCTTCGCCGACATCGACATCACCAACAAAATGGCCGAGCGCGGCGAGCTCGACGTGCTCAAGGTTTCGTACGCGGTGCTGCCGTGGGTGCTCGACGAGTACGCGCTGCTGCCGTGCGGCGGGGCGCTGGGGCGGGGCTGCGGACCGCTCGTCCTCACGAAGGAGGCGGGCACGGATCTGACGGGAAAGACCGTCGCCGTGCCGAGTGAGCGCTCCACGGCTTATCTGCTGTTCCGGCTCTGGGCGGCGGAAGTGGTGCCGGGCGGGGTCGGCGACATCGTCGTCATGCCGTTCGACGAGATCATGCCCGCCGTGCGTGACGGGAAGGTGGACGCCGGTCTCGTCATCCACGAGGCCCGTTTCACGTACCAGAACTACGGGCTGCACAACCTCGCGGACATGGGCCGGCACTGGGAGGAGACGACCGGGCTGCCGATCCCGCTCGGCGCGATCATCGCCAAGCGGTCGCTGGGCGCGGAGATGCTGAAGCTGCTCGCCGAGTCGGTGCGCACCTCGGTACGGATGGCCTGGGACGACCCTCAGGCGTCACGGCCCTACGTGCTGGAGCACGCGCAGGAGATGGACCCGGCCGTGGCGGACCAGCACATCGGGCTGTACGTCAACGAGTTCACCGCCGACCTCGGCGAGGACGGCTACGCGGCGATCCGCGGACTGCTGACCCGCGCCGCGGCCGAGGGGCTGGTACCGCCCCTCGGCCCGGACGCGCTGTCGTTCGTCTGAGATCAGCCGGGAGGCCGGGGTCAGACGTCGAGCTGATCGGCGACCGCGCGCAGCAGGCCGCCGATCTGCTTGCCGGCCGCCTTGTCGGGGTAGCGGCCGCGCTCCAGCATCGGTGTGATGTTCTCCAGCAGGGTGGTCAGGTCCTGCACGATGGACGCGAGCTCGTCCGGCTTGCGGCGCTGTGCGGCCGCGACGGACGGGGTCGGGTCCAGGATCGCCACCGAGAGCGCCTGGTCTCCACGCTGACCTGCGACGACGCCGAATTCGACGCGCTGGCCGGGCTTGAGTGCGTCGACGCCGTCAGGAAGCACCGAGGAGTGCACGAAGACGTCACCGCCGTCGTCGCGGGAGAGAAAGCCGAAGCCCTTCTCGCTGTTGAACCATTTGACCTTGCCAGTCGGCAAAGCACGCACCCCATCTCAACCCGTATGCCGGAACAAGCCTCAGCAGGTCAGGCTATCCAGTGGTGGTGCTCCCCTGCTGGCAGCAGCCTCCCCAGGTGAAGTACCCCTCGTCAAGCCTGGTCATCCGGACTCTGTCCAGAAACGGTGCTTGCGTGGCGCGTGGCTCGCCGTGGGATGGTTCGCCGTCGTCGGGAACTACCCTGGCGGGGTGAGCACTACTCCTTCTGGCGCAGGTGACCGGCTCGTCCGGATCGGCGCGATCGTCTTCTTCATCGGCGCACTGGCCACGATGGCCACGATGGCCCCGCTGTTCCTCGGAACCCATCCGCTTCCGTCCATCGCGTGGTCGCTGTGCATGCTGATGGGGGTGGGGTTCCTGATCGCCGCGGCGGGCGTGGTGCGGTCGGTGCGGGCGGGGTCACCGAAGCGGTAGCCCCGGGGTCGTCCAGCGGGCCGCTTCGTCCTCAATCGCCGGACGGGCTTGATCTTGCTGCGGGACGGGGCACTTCTGAGGCCGTCCGGCGGTCGAGGACGGAACCTGCCCGGGACGGTTGCCCTCGCCGCCCTGGCGGGGGCGGCGAGGACGCGGGAGTCAGTCCTGGTGGTGGCTCTCCTTGAGGGTGCGTACCAGGGCGGCCCACGCTGCGGGCGTGGTGTGGAGTATCGCTCCGGTGGGGTCGCTGCTCTCGGTGAGGCTGACCTTGCTGTTGCGCGCGGCGACGTGCAGGCAGGATTCGCCCTGTCCGCAGTACGAGGACCTCTGCCATGCGTGGTGGTGCATATCCAGTTCCTTCACTGGTCGGCGATCAGACTGTGGATGAAGTCCCGGGACTTGTCCGGCGCCAGCGCCACGGCCTCCATGCGTGCCAGCAGGAGACGGTAGGCCTCCAACTCCGCCTCGGCATCCACCAGGACAGGGCCGTGTGACTGGTCCAGCGAAACCGTGTCGAGGCGGGGCACCGAGCCGTGTACGTACAAGATGGTCTGCCCGGATCCGGGATAGGCGCCGATGGCGAACGGGATCACCTGGACCGTGATGTGTTCCCGCTCGCTCTGCTCAAGCAGATGTCGAAGCTGGTTCCTGGCGACGGTGGGGCCGCCAACCGGCACGCGGAGGGCAGCTTCATGGATGACCGCCCGGTACGTTGGCGGGCTTGGTCGGTCAAGGAGGGCCTGGCGCTGAAGTCGGTGACTCACGCGGTGCTCGATGTCTGAGCGAGAGAACTCCGGCACCACCTGCCGGAAGATCTCGCGGGCATGGTCCGTGGTCTGGAGGAGACCCGGGACATGGGACGTATTGGCAGACCGTAGCCCGGTTGTGTGGTGCTCCAGTTCTGCGATGTCCAGCAAAGGGGAGGGCAGGAGCTCACGGAATGTCTCCCACCAGCCCGATGAGCGTTCCCCGGCAAGATCGAGCAACCCTGCGATATACGCGGCGTCCGAGCAGCGATAGTTGCGAGCCATCGCCCGCAGCCGTTCCGCACTCACACCGAAACGGCTCGCCTCGATGTTGCTGAGCTGAGCCTGGCTGATGCCGAGCAGGCGGGCACCCTCAGTGGCCGTGAGCCCAGCGCGGTCCCGCAATCTGCGCAACTCGACCCCGAGGCGCAGGCGTCGCACGCCGGGGGTGCTTCTGGACGCCATGCGTCAACTCTCCTTAATCAGGAACGTGTTGGCAACGTCACCCGGGGACGGGCCCGGCCGACGCGCGGGGCGCCTCGCAGGGGGCGCCCAGCGCTTGCGTCGGCGGGCAGCCGGTGGCGGGATCACCGGGGGGTGATCGACGCGATCGCCTGGAATCTCCAGACCGGCTCGCAGTGGGTTCCCCTGCCCATCGCACTCCGCTTTCGGGGTGGTTCCTGCGGGCGGGACCATCCCCCTGTGCCGGAGGCGTCCCGGCATCTCATTGGTCGCACCACGCGATCAACCGACTGCGGATCGCGTACGCGGGTGGGCCTACTTCCCCGTGACGTAAGTGTTCCAGATCCGGAGCGGGAAGACATTGCCGCGCTCCGAATCGGGTCCGCCCACACCCTGCAATCCCAGCAGTTGAGGGGTGCCCGGCTTGTTGCGGAACATCGTGACGGCCGTGGTCAGCCCTTCGGTGTGGCCGATGAACCAGGCCGACTTCATCCGGTCGTCCTTGCCGGTCGCGCCCGCCGAGAGGTCGTCGGCAGCCTTGGACCTGGCGAACGTGCCGAACTTCCCGTCCTGACCCAGCCGGGTCCAGGCCACCATCCCCAGGGTGTTGTTCACATCGTTGGCCACCGAGGCGTCCATCACGCGTCGCGACTCGGGCTTCCCGAAGCCCGCGACCGCCTCGCCGTCCCGGGTCATCCTGGTCACCGAATAGGGATCGGCCCTCATACCGTCGTTACTGAAGGCGGTGTACGCGTCCGCCATCCTGACCGCGCTCGGTGTGGACGTGCCGAGGGGAAAGGACTTGTCCAGGCGGGCCAGGCTCTGCTCGTGCAGCCCGGCCGATACCGCCAGTTCCTTCACCTTCTTCAGCCCGATGTCCTTGCCGAGCAGCACGAAGGTTGCGTTGGCCGACTTGACCAGCGCATCGCGCAGGGGCGTCGGCGCCGTGACCATCACCTGGCCGGCACCGGCACCCGGCGGGGCGGGGGGCGCCGCGTACGGGCCGTCCTTGATCAGACGCCCCTCACTGTCGTAGCCGCTGTTCAGGGTGATCCCGTCGCCGTGCTGAAGGGCCGCTGCCAGCACGAAGGGCTTGAAGGCCGAGCCGACGGGGACGCCCGCGGTGTCGGCGTTGTTGGCGAAGTGGGTGACCGCGTCGGCTCCGCCGTACACCGCGACCACGGCCCCGTCGGACCGCACGGATGCGGCGCCGACCTCGACGTACTTGTCCTCGGGGCGCTTCTTGGGGTCGAGGTCGCGCGTGCGCACGCTCCGCACGGCCCGTTCCAGCTGCCCCACCCTGGCCTTGTCGAAGGTGGTGTGCACCCGGTAGCCGCCCCGGAAGAGGTCCTTGTCAGTGAGGCCCGAACGCTTCTTGATGTCCTTGTTGGCGATGTCGACGAGATAGCCGGTCTGGCCGCCGAGGCTGGTCGGCTTGGCGGCCGGCCTCGGCTCGGGGAACTTCTGGTACGCGGCCCGCTCGGCCTTCGTCATCGTGCCGATCTCCACCTGCCGGTCGAGGATCCAATCCCAGCGGTCGACGGCGCGTTCGTGGTTGCCTTCGCCGCCCGCGGGGTCGTACTGCTCCGCCCCCTTGAGCATGGCCGCGAGCAGCGCCGCCTGGCTGGGGTCGAGGTCCTTCGCGGGGATTCCGTAATACGCCTGCGCCGCTGCCTGGATGCCGTAGGCGCCGCGGCCGAACCAGCTGGTGTTCAGATATCCCTGGAGGATCTCCTCCTTGCTCTGCTTGTTGCTCAGCTTCAGCGAGATGAAGAACTCCTTGAACTTCCGGGTGGCCGACTGCTCCTGGCTGAGATAGGTGTTCTTCACGTACTGCTGGGTGATGGTGGAGCCGCCCTGGGTCTCACCGCCTTTGACCATGCTGACGGCCGCGCGGGCAATCCCCTTCGCCGATACCCCCGGGTCGGCGTAGAAGGTCTCGTTCTCGGCGGCGATGACCGCGTGCTCCACCGAATCGGGTATGTCGGCAAGCGTGACGTTCTGCCGATTGACCGCGCCCACGCTCACCATCTGGCTGCCGTCCGCCCAGTAGTAGACGGTGCCCTGCCTGCGCGCCTCGGCGTTCTCGTCCGGGATGTCGACGGACGCGTACACCACGGCGAACAGCCCGGCCAGCGCACCGAATCCGAGCAGGATCCCGCTCAGCACCTGCCGCCACGAAGGGACCCAGCGGCGCCAGTTGCTTCTCCCTCGGCGGGGGTAGTCGACACGAAGCCCGCGAAGGCGGATCGGGCGGATGGGGCGTCGGGCCATGCTCCGGCTCCTCGTTCACCGTCCCGCACCGGTGTGGTGCGGACTTGTGAGAGGAGATGTTCCGGATCGCGATCAGGTTGTCTCGGAGCCCCGTCCGACGCGGGTGGCGAACTCGCACCGGACGACCTTTTCGGGAGAACGGTCCGCGACACCCCACTTGTCGGCCGGCGCCCAGTGAACCCGCCCCCCGCCGAAGGCCCTACGCCGTGTACCCGTCCAGCCAGGACGGGAAATCCGTCAGCGACGACAGGACGACGTCCGCCCCCGCCGCCCGGAGCTCCTCCGCGTCGCACGGGCCCGTGGTGACCGCCACCGAGAGCGCCCCGGCCGTGCGGGCGCCCCGTACGTCGCCGGTGTGGTCGCCCACGTACACATCCGCCCCGTGCTCGCGCAGCGCCTCCCCCTTGGCCTCCGCCCACAGACCGCCGATCACCGCATCCGGCTCGATCCCGAGGTGCGCCAGGTGCAGTTCGGCGTTCGGCAGGTGCTTCGCGGTGACGACTATCGCCCGGCCGCCCCGCTCGCGGATCGCCGCGACCGACTCCCGGGCACCCGGCAGCGCAAGGCTCGGGACGATGGCGTGTGTGGGATAGATCTCCCGGTAGCGGTCGGCGGTGGCGGCCACCGCATCGGCCGGAAACCAGTTCCGCAACTCGTCGTCGACCGGCGGACCGAGCCTGCTCACCACCAGATCCGTGTCGATCGGCGTCCCCGTCTCGGCGGAAAGCGCCAGATAGGCGGCCTTGATGCCGGGCCGGGAGTCGATGAGCGTCATGTCGAGGTCGAAGCCGACCGTCAGTGGGTGCGAAGGCATGGAATCCATTGTCACGGTGCCGCGCACGGCGGCGGTCCCGGTACGGGCCTCGGGCCCCGGAACGGCGGTGCTTAGACTTAGCCAAGCCTAACTTTGCTTCGCTGTCGATTGGGTCCGATGTCAGCCGCCGCACCACGCCGCTCCAGACGCGCACTCGCGACGGCGGCGGCCGTCGCGGCGCTGCTGGTGTCGGTGCTCCTCAGCCTCGCCGTAGGGGCCCGCTCCATACCCCCGTCCGAGGTGATCGACGCTCTGCTGCACGGCGGCCACTCCGACGCCGCCGAAGTCATCCGGAACATGCGGGTGCCGCGCACCCTGATCGGGCTGATGGTCGGCGCGGCACTGGCCCTCGCGGGCACGGTGCTCCAGGGCATCACCCGTAACCCCATCGCCGACCCCGGCATCCTCGGCATCAGCCAGGGCGCCTCGGTGGGCGTGGTGCTGGCCATCGCGTACGCCGGGATCCACACCCTGACGGGATACGTGTGGTTCGCGTTCGCGGGGGCGGCGATCGCCTCCGTCGCCGTGTACGCCATCGCCGCCGGCGGACGCGGGGGCGCCACTCCCGTGAAACTCGCCCTCGGCGGCGCCGCGATCAACGCGCTGCTGGTGTCGGTGACGATGGCGGTGCTGACGACCAAGGCGTCCGCGCTGGACGAGTTCCGCTTCTGGCAGGTCGGCTCCATCGCCGGGCGCGAGGCCGATGTGGCCCAGCAGATCTGGCCGTTCATGCTGGTCGGAACCGTGCTCGTACTGTCCGTCGCCCGCGGGCTCGATGCACTGGCGCTCGGCGAGGACGTGGCGAAGGGGCTCGGGCAGAAGGTCGCGACGGTACGGATCGCCGGCGGTATCGGGGCCACCGTGCTGACCGGTGTCGGTGTCGCGGCGGCCGGTCCGATCGCGTTCATCGGACTCGCCGTCCCGCACATCGCCCGCGCGATCGTCGGCAGCGACCACCGCTGGGTACTGCCGATGGCGGCACTGATCGGACCCGTCATGCTGCTCGTCTCCGATGTCATCGGCCGCATCCTCTTCCCGCCGAGCGAGGTCCCGGCGGGTGTGATGACGGCGCTGCTCGGCGTTCCCTTCCTGGTCACGCTGGTACGCCGGAAGGCGGTGCCCGCATGAGCGCCGACACCCCCGTACGGGTACGGCCCGCCGGGTACCAGGTCGTACGGATCGGGGCGCGGGGCCGGTTCCTGCTGCACCGGCGGGCGGCCGCCGTCGCCGCCGTCCTCGTCGCCTCGCTGGCCGCCGTCTGTGTCGCGTACCTCTGCGTCGGCGAGAGTTTCGTCGCGCCCGGCGAGGTCATGAAGGTGATCCTGGGGCAGCCGTCCCCGGACGAATTGGTCGTCGGCACGCTGCGGCTGCCGCGGATGGTCGTGGGGCTGCTGGTCGGTGCGGCGTTCGGGATCGCCGGTGCGCTGATCCAGACCGTCGCCCGCAACCCGCTGGCCAGCCCCGACATCATCGGCATCAGCCAGGGGGCGAGCGCGCTCACGGTCGGCGCGATGACCTTCGGCGTCACCTCGTACACCGTGCTGCCGTATCTGTCCGTCATCGGCGGGGTGGCCGCGGCGGCACTCGTGTACGTCTTCGCCTGGCGCGGCGGGCTGCACGCCACCCGCTTCGTCCTCATCGGCATCGGCTTCGCCATCGCGCTGAAGTCGGTCACCACACTGTTCCTGACGAAGGGCGACTACCTGGTCGCCCAGCAGGCGCAGGTCTGGATGACCGGCTCGCTCAACGGCCGCGGCTGGTCCGAGGCCGCGCCGATCGGCTGGACGCTGCTGATCCTGCTGCCGGCCGTCCTGTGGGCCGCCCGCGCCCAGCGCACCGTCTCGATGGACGACGACACCGCGACGGCCCTCGGGGTGCGTCTGGGACGGGTACGGCTGGGGCTCGTCGCACTCGGTGTGGTCCTGGCGTCCGTGGCGACCGGGACGGCCGGTCCGGTCGACTTCGTGGCGCTGCTCGCCCCGCAGATCGCCCGCCGGATGACCCGTACCGCGCAGATTCCGCTGTTCTGCTCGGCGCTGCTCGGTGCGGTGATCGTCGTCTTCGCGGATCTGCTGGCGCGCAGGCTCTTCTCGCCCACCGAGCTGCCGGTGGGCGTTCTGACGGCGGCGGTCGGCGCCCCGTATCTGATCTGGCTGATCATCCGCGGTCACGGCGGCGGTCGCGGCCGTAGTGGAGGCACCGCATGAGCTCGACCCGTACGTCCGACGCCACGGCGACCGCGACCAGCCGGCTCACGGTGCGGGAGCTGACTCTCGCATACGAGGACCGCACCGTCGTCCACGAGCTGGACCTCGCCGTTCCCGACGGACAGGTCACCGTCATCGTCGGCCCGAACGCCTGCGGCAAGTCGACCACGCTGCGCGCGCTCGGCCGGCTCCTCAAGCCGCGCGGCGGGGCCGTGCTCCTCGACGGTACCGAGCTGTCGAAGATCCCCACGCGGAGGATCGCCCAGTCGATCGGGCTGCTGCCGCAGACCCCGGTGGCCCCCGAGGCGATCACCGTCTCCGATCTCGTCGCCCGCGGCCGGCAGCCGCATCAGCACTGGTGGCAGCAGTGGTCACAGGAGGACGAGCGGGCGGTGACGGACGCGATGGAGCGTACGGACATCACCGCGCTCGGCGACCGGTCGGTGGACGAGCTGTCCGGCGGGCAGCGCCAGCGTGTCTGGATCGCGATGGCGCTCGCCCAGGAGACCGATCTGCTGCTGCTCGACGAGCCGACCACGTACCTCGACATCGCGCACCAGGTGGAGGTCCTGGACCTGGTGCGCCGGCTCACCGCCCCGGCGGCGGACGGCACCCGCGGCCGGACCGTCGTCACCGTGCTCCACGACCTCAACCAGGCCGCCCGGTACGCGGACCACCTGGTCGCCATGAAGGCGGGCCGGATCGTCGCCGAGGGCCACCCGAAGGACATCGTCACCGCCGGTCTCGTGCGCGAGGTCTTCGGTCTGGACGCGGTGATCGTCCCGTGCCCGGTGACGGGTTCGCCGCTCGTGGTGCCGGGGGCTCCTTGGCAGGCCACGTCGGCGTCGTGAACCCGCGCCCCGGTTTCCGGCAGGCCCGGGTGGGCGCCCGCCGGGACGGTCGCCCGGCGCTGCGGTCCACGCTCCTCCCCCGGGCTCCCGGCTCCCCCGCCTCGTTCGAACGGTGGAGCTCCCACGGGGCCCAGGACCCCATCGCCCCTGGCGACCCGGTGCCCCGCAGCGGCCGGCCGCCGGCACACCCGTGACCAACCACCCCGACCCCGACGAAGGGCACTTCATGACCACCTTCACCCGCCGCCGCGGTGTCACCCTCGGCGCCCTCACCCTGGCCGGCGCCCTCGCGCTCTGCGCCTGTGGCTCCTCGGACTCCGACAGCGGCAACGACAGCGGATCCGGCACCGCCAAGACCCACACCATGAAGACGGCCATGGGCGACGTCGAGGTCCCCGTGAACCCGCAACGCGTCGTGGTCCTCGACACCGGTGAGCTGGACTCCGCACTCACCCTCGGCGTGCAGCCGGTCGGCGCGACGCACTCGGCGACGGAGGACGGCTTCCCCTCCTACCTGCCGGAGAACCGGACGAAGGACATCAAGGAGGTCGGCGAGATCTCCCACCCCAACCTGGAGACCGTCGCCTCGCTGAAGCCGGACCTGATCCTCACCAGCAAGGTCCGTGACGGTGACCGTTACGAGCAGCTCAGTGCGATCGCCCCCACCGTGATGACCGAGTCCACCGGGACCGCCTGGAAGGAGAACTTCCAGACGCACGCGGAGGCGCTCGGCAAGCAGGCCGAGGCGAAGAAGGCCGTCGCCGAGTACGACGCCCATGTCGCGGACGTGACCGAGGCGATCGGCGGCAAGGAGAAGGCGGCCGCCACGGACGTCAGCTTCGTCCGCTTCGTCGAGGGCGCCGACATCCGCATCTACGGCAAGCAGAACTACATCGGCTCGATCCTCGCCGATCTCGGCGTGGGCCGCCCCGCGATCACCGACAAGGCCAAGGACGGCTTCTCCTACGACGTGTCCCCCGAGAAGATCGACCTCGCAAACGCGGATGTCATCTTCACGTCGACGTACGGGGACCCGGACAAGGCGGGAACGACCAGGACGATGAACAGCGGCCTGTGGAAGGGGCTGACGGCGTCCAAGGACGACAAGGTCTTCAAGGTCGACGACCGCCTGTGGATCGCGGGCATCGGGTACACGGCCGCGGACCAGATCCTCGACGAGCTCCAGACGGATCTCACGAAGTAGGGGGCTGGGCCCACAAGGAGAATCGCTCAGCGGCAGCCAAGTCCCCGCAGCGTGACCTCAAACCGTGCTGCGGCGGCCCGGCGTCGGTGCTCCAGATCCGTGAACGAGACCCGCGCACCTGTCGCCCCCTGGGCTTTCATTGAGCACCGCGGGAAACGGAGCGAAGGGATCCGTCCGACGAACTGGGGCGTGGCGACGTCGAGGGCCGCTCACACCACGACGAGGCGCACCCTGTCGCCGCACAGTTTGCTCATGCCGTCAACGTCGGATGTCAGCATGACGACGGGGCGTTGCTGCCGCAGAGCCGCCTCGGCCACGGCAGCGTCGACGGCGTACTTGTGGCCGTGCAGTCCAGCCGCCATCAATAGCGCCGAGGCCGCCTTCGCCTCTTCGTCGCCCACCGGGACGGTGCGCAGACCGGACAGCACCCGGGCCGGCCGGGCCTTGTCGGTGCGGGCGTGCACGGCTTCGATGATGGTGAGCGCGGAGATGACCACCTCCATCCCCCTGGACCGCGCCTCCGCGACCAGAGCCACCGCCGTCTCGTCATCGCTGAGCAGCTTGGAGAGCCCCTCACTGTCGAGGACGAGTGTCCCTTCGTGGATCAGCTTGCGGCGGGCCACTGGCCCTCCTCGGCGAACACCTCGTCGAAGACCTGCCGCGCCCGCTGCCGCGCCTGCTCGGAGACCGGACCCTCACGGCTCTCGTAGTCCGCCAGGTACTCGTCCAGCACCTGCCCCCGAAGCTCCCGCTCGACGGCCGCGGCGACGAACGCGGAGAACTCCCGCTTGCCGGCCCGGGCCCGAATCGCTTCGGCGGTCCCTTCGGGCAGAGAGAGACTGACCCGCGTAGCCGGCCCCTCACCGATGCCGTACGTCGTCTCGGACATGAGCCCATCGTATCAAACGAGTAGGAAACGAACGGTTTCATGTGTGGCGAGGGCCGAGGCGCCCGTCGGCGCGCACCCCCGCCTACCCCACCCGCTTCCGCGCCCGCCACACCAGGAACACCGCCGACGCCACCGCGGCCGTGCGTACCGCCACCGGCCACACCCCGCTCAGCGCCTCCGCCATCCCGTCCTGCGGGATCGGCTCGCCCCAGCGGCCCTCCGTCCGGCCCCAGAGCCAGACGAGTGCGCCCGCCACGACCACACCAGGAAGCCCCATCGCGGCCCATTTCGCCTCCGCGCGGGACAACTTGCGCGAGCTGTACGCGAGCAGCCAGCCACCCGCCAGGGCCAGCCAGGAGCCCATCACGGCGCCCACGACCAGCAGCCCGGCGGCGAGCAGCAAAAAGGGGTGGGAGAAACCCCCGGCCCTCGACTCGCGCGGGGCGCGGCGGCGGAGGCCCGGAAGCCGTCGGCGCCGCGGCGCGGCCTCGCCGGTGCCGACGTCCGCGGCCGGACCGTCGTCCGCCGAGTCGCCCGTGCGCGGGCGCGGAACGGCGTCCCGGGCCGGCGGCGGCTTCATCATGTCCGGGATCTCGACGCCGCCGACGAACCCCGGCACATCGACCCCGTCACCGAACGGCTCCGGCTCGATCCGCCACCAGTCGGGCTCGCTCCCGGACGGCCCCAGTTCGTCCGTACCGGCCATGTGCGGCGGGGAAGGCACCCGACCGGCCGCCGCTTCAGGGGCCGCGGAGTCCGCCGAGCCCTCCGATTCCCCGTCCGGCGCCTGTGCCCGCGCCTGCGACGCGCCCTTGCCGGAACTGTCTTTCCGGAGCATCCCCTTGCGCGGACGGGGGATGCCGCGCCCCTCCCCCGCGGCAGGTTCCGGCCGCTGCGGCAGCTCCACCGTCCCGTCCGCCGACGCGGCCGCAGCCGCGACCAGTTCGTCCGGTGTGCCGAGCCTCCCGATGATGCGGCGGACCGCCGCCGGGGTGTCCGCGGACTGCGTTCCGCGCTGCCGGTCGATCTCGCCCCGGAGAGCCGAAACGAGCCTCATCCGGGTGCCCGAGGACAGCTGTTGCTGCTGTGCCAGGTCCCCGACCCGGCTCAGATAGTCGTAGACGAGCTGCTCGCTCTCGATCCCCACGCGATGGTTCCCCTCTGGCGCCTGCACCGACGGTAGCGCCCTCGGGCCTGTCCGGAGCGACTACCGTGGGACGGATGGGGATGACCACACCACCGCGGACGCTCGCCGAAGCTCTCCGCGCCCGGGACGACGAGTCGTTGGCGGGGCTGCTGCGTGCCCGCCCCGATCTCCTCACCCCCGTACCGGGCGACATCACTCAGCTCGCGACGAGAGCCGGCACGCGCGCCTCCGTCGTACGCGCCCTGGAACACCTCGACCGGTTCGCCCTGCAGACCGCCGAGGCGCTCGCCGTGGCGCCCGACCCCGCCCCGTACGAGACGCTGCTCGGCCTCCTCACCGGCGACGGCCGGGACGACGGCGAGCACCGCGACGACGCGGACGCGGCGATCGGGGACGCGCTGCCCGCCGCCCTGGCCACCCTGCGCGAACAGGCCCTCGTCTGGGGCGAGGACGACCGGCTGCGGCTGGTGCGCACCGCGCGCGAACTCCTCGCGCCGTCCCCGCAGCACCCCTCCCCCACCGGTCTGGGCCCGACCGTCGCGGAGGCGACCGCCGGAATGTCGCCGGGCCGCCTCCAGGACATCCTGGCGACCGCCGGACTGCCCGCCACCCATGACCCGGTCTCCGCCGTGACGTCCCTGTCCGCGCTCTTCACCGACCGGGCCAGGATGGGCGAGCTGCTGGACACCGCTCCCGCCGAGGCCCTGTCCGTACTGGACCGGCTGGTGTGGGGGCCGCCCTACGGGGAAGTGACCCCGAACCCCACTCCGCCGGTGAAATGGCTGCGCGATCGCGGGCTGCTGCTGCCCGTGTCGACCCGCACCGTGGTGCTGCCCCGCGAGGCCGCCCTGCATCTGCGGGCCGGGCGCGCCCACCGCGTACCGGAACCGCAGCCGCCCGCCGTGGAGGCGGTCGCGAACCGTGATCCCCAGGCTGTGGACAGCGCGGCGGCCGGCCAGGCGTTCCTGGCGGTGAACACCGTCGAGGAGCTGCTGAAGAGCTGGAACGGCGGCGGCCCCGCGATACTGCGCGCCGGCGGGCTCAGTGTCCGCGAGCTGAAGAAGACCGCCACCGCCCTCGACGTCTCCGAGCCCGTCGCCGCGTTCTGGGTCGAACTCACCTACGCGGCCGGGCTGCTGGCCTCCGACGGAGAGGCCGACGAACGGTACGCGCCGACGCCCGCGTACGACGACTGGGCCGAACTCCCCGCCCAGGACCGCTGGGTGCACCTCGCCACCACCTGGCTCGCCGCCACCCGTACCCCGGGCCTGGTCGGCGGCCAGGACGCCAAGGGCCGGGCCCTGTCCGCCCTCGGCCCCGACCTCGACCGCTCCGCCGCCCCCGAGGTACGCCACCGGGTCCTGGCCCTCCTCGCCGCCCTGCAACCGGGCACCGCCCCCGACCCGGAGACAGTGCTCGCCCGGCTGCGCTGGGAACGCCCCCTGCGCGGTGCCTCCGCCTCCGCCGGGGACACCACCGACCTGCGGTCCCGGATCGCCCTGTGGACACTCAACGAATCCGAGCTCCTCGGCATCACCGGCCGCGGCGCTCTCGCCGCGCACACCCGCGCCCTGCTCGGTTCCGGGCCGGCCGAAGCCGCCGCGCTGCTCGCGCCCCTCATCCCGGAGCCGCTGGACCACGTCCTGCTCCAGGCCGATCTGACGGCCGTCGCCCCCGGCCCGCTGGAGCGCCCCCTGGCGGACATGCTCTCCGCCCTCGCGGACATCGAATCGAAGGGCGGCGCGACGGTCTACCGGTTCACCCCCGGGTCCGTACGCCGCGCCCTGGACGCCGGACAGTCCGCGGCCGATCTGCACGCGTTCCTCGCCGCCCACAGCCGTACGCCGGTGCCGCAGCCGCTCAGCTACCTCATCGACGACGTCGCCCGACGCCACGGCCACCTGCGGATCGGCGCCGCCTCCTCGTACGTGCGCTGCGACGACGAGGCCGTGCTGAACGAGATCCTCGCCGACAGGCGCTCGGCCACCCTGCGCCTGCGCCGCCTCGCACCGACGGCCCTGGCCGCCCAGATCGACCCCGCCTCCCTGCTCGACGGGCTGCGCGAGATGGGGTACGCGCCGGCCGCCGAGTCCGCCGAGGGCGACGTCCTGATCACCCGCGCGGGCGCCCGCCGCACCCCGCCCCGCACGGCCCCGGTCCCCGTGCCCGAGGGCCCTCCGGTCCCGGACGCCACACTGCTCGGCGCGGCGGTAAGGGCGATCCGCGCCGGGGACACGGCCGCCACGGTGGTCCGCAAGGACCCGGCCGACGCCCCCGCCGCCCCGTCCGGCGCCCTGCCCCGTACGACCTCCGCCGAGACCCTCGCCACCGTCCAGGCCGCCGCGATGACCGGCTCGGCGCTCTGGATCGGCTACGTCAACGCGGACGGCGCGGCCAGCCAGCGCGTCATCGCCCCGGTCCGGGTCGAGGGCGGGTTCGTCACCGCGTACGACCACACGGCGGACGAGGTCCGCACGTACCCGCTGCACCGGATCACCGGCGTCGCCGAACTGGCCGACGACGCCATGTCCTGAGGCTGGGGCCGGTCAAGCCGGGCGCGGCGGCGACAGCAACCACCGAGCTCCGGTCGTCCGGCCGGTCCGATCGTTCCGGAGCCGTCGCCTTGGTGGCAGCATCGGTCATCCCTGGGCCGTTCGTCCCTGTGCGGAGCAGCACACCGCCCCATGGCCCCCGCATGCGGCACACTGGACGTTTGGCCGTTCCCGGCCGTTCCCGCAGCAGAAAGGGCCGACGCGCGTGACCGGACCCCTCATCGTCCAAAGCGATAAGACGCTCCTCCTGGAAGTCGACCATGATCAGGCCGACGCCTGCCGTCGGGCGATCGCGCCCTTCGCCGAGCTGGAGCGGGCGCCCGAGCACATCCACACCTACCGGCTGACCCCGCTCGGGCTGTGGAACGCGCGCGCCGCCGGGCACGACGCCGAGCAGGTCGTCGACGCGCTCGTGCAGTACTCCCGCTATCCCGTTCCGCACGCGCTGCTCGTCGACATCGCCGAGACGATGGCCAGGTACGGCCGCCTCACCCTCTCCAAGCACCCGGTCCACGGTCTGGTGCTGACCTCCACGGACCGGCCCGTGCTGGAGGAGATCCTCCGGTCGAAAAAGGTCCAGCCGCTGGTCGGTGCACGGATCGACCCGGACACCGTGGCCGTGCACCCCTCGGAGCGCGGGCAGATCAAGCAGACACTGCTGAAGCTGGGCTGGCCGGCCGAGGACCTCGCCGGGTACGTCGACGGCGAGGCGCACCCCATCGAGCTCGCCGAGGACGGCTGGGCGCTGCGGCCGTACCAGAAGCAGGCCGTCGAGGGGTTCTGGCACGGCGGCTCGGGTGTCGTCGTGCTGCCCTGCGGTGCGGGGAAGACGCTGGTCGGGGCAGGTGCGATGGCCCAGGCCAAGGCGACCACGCTGATCCTGGTGACGAACACCGTCTCGGCCCGGCAGTGGAAGCACGAGCTGGTGAAGCGGACCTCGCTGACCGAGGACGAGATCGGCGAGTACAGCGGTACGCGCAAGGAGATCCGGCCGGTCACCATCGCCACCTACCAGGTGCTGACGACCCGCCGCAAGGGCATCTACCCGCACCTGGAGCTGTTCGACTCCCGCGACTGGGGTCTGGTGATCTACGACGAGGTACATCTGCTGCCCGCGCCCGTCTTCAAGTTCACCGCCGACCTGCAGGCCCGGCGCCGCCTCGGCCTCACCGCGACGCTGGTGCGTGAGGACGGCCGCGAGTCGGACGTCTTCTCGCTGATCGGGCCCAAGCGGTTCGACGCCCCGTGGAAGGAGATCGAGGCGCAGGGCTACATCGCGCCCGCCGACTGTGTCGAGGTGCGGGTCAATCTGACGGACTCGGAGCGGCTTGCGTACGCGACCGCCGAGACCGAGGAGAAGTACCGGTTCTGTGCGACGACCGCGACGAAGCGGAAGGTGACGGAGGCGCTGGTACGCAAGCACCGGGGCGAGCAGACCCTTGTCATCGGGCAGTACATCGACCAGCTCGACGAGCTGGGTGAGCATCTGAACGCCCCGGTGATCAAGGGCGAGACGAGCAACGCCCAGCGCGAGAAGCTCTTCGACGCGTTCCGCGAGGGCGAGCTCAGCGTCCTCGTGGTGTCGAAGGTCGCGAACTTCTCCATCGACCTGCCGGAGGCGACCGTCGCCATTCAGGTGTCGGGGACGTTCGGCTCGCGGCAGGAGGAGGCGCAGCGGCTCGGCCGGGTACTGCGGCCGAAGGCCGACGGGCACGAGGCGCGGTTCTACTCGGTGGTCGCCCGCGACACGATCGACCAGGACTTCGCGGCGCACCGCCAGCGGTTCCTGGCCGAGCAGGGGTACGCCTACCGGATCGTGGACGCGGACGAGCTGCTGACCGACAACTGAGGTCGGTGACCGACCCGTGCACGCCGGTCAGTCACCGAAGACCAGCAGCGGCAGCAGGTCCGCCGCGATCACCGTGTGCGGCAGCAGCGCGAAGGCCGCGGCCCGTCGACGGGCCGCGGTCCAGCGCGAGCGCCATGGCAGAACCCACGTGACGAACACGCCCAGAGGTGTCACGTACAAAATCGCTCGGGCGGCGGTCCACAGGATGTTCCGGGTGGCCCTGGTGCCCCAGGAGCAGGCGCCGTGCGCGTCGCACCTGCCGGGGCCCGTGAGAGCGAAGAGGACGATCATCAGGGCGGCGTAGGAGAGGATCACCGCGGCCACGGTGACGATGGCGGGGGCGATCCAGCCGTCGAGTCGCAGGGGGTCCGCGGGGCCGGGCGGTGTCGGTTCAGGCGACGTGGGTTCGGACGGCGCAGGCTGCGTCATCACGGGGTCAGCCGCCAAGCGTCAGGAGCAGGACCAGACCGCCCACCGCCGTCAGACCGGGCAGCACCGCGACGGCCGCTGCCCATCGGCGAGCCACGGCCCAGCGGGGCCGCCACGGCAGCACCCAGGCGGTGATCAGGGCAAGGGGCGTGATGAACGGGGTCGCGTAGAGCCCGTAGGCCATGAGGCTCAGCGGAACCATGATGTCCGACGAGCAGTTGTCGGGGCCGCAGCTGTCCGTGGCCATCACCGCGAACCCGATGGCGAACATGCCGATGCAGGTCAGAAGGCCGGAAAGCGCCGTGGCAACGGTGGGGGCGACCCAGGCGTTCGGGCTGTGTGCAACGGCCGCGGGACCAGCGGCGACAGGACCGGCGGGGTCGGGACGCATCACTCGGACGTGGCTGTTCTCCATGCCGCTACCCAATCGCGGGGCAGGGCCGCGACGCCTCCGGTCAGATACTCACACCGGGGAGGTTCTGCGTACTCAGTGCTCGCGGCGGTGGACGCCTCGGTGGACGCCCGCCTCTTCCGCGTACTCGCCGAGGACGACCACGCCGAACGCGGCGCGGGCGTAGACCTTGACGGCACGCAGGGCGTCGCCGACGCGGTGGGTGTACGGGTGACCGGTCGCCGCGGTCGCGCCGTGCGCGGGGCCGGTCCTGCGGGGGATCAAAGAGACGGTGCTCATGTACTCCATGGTCCTGCGCCCGGCCACCAAAGGCATCGACCCGCAGACGGAACCCTGAAGCGGTGCGCATAGGTCTCCGGTCGCACGGCGTCCCCTACGGGACGGACCCGGCATCAAAACCGTTCGACCGTGACGAGAGCGGTCGATACAATCGCCGGTCTGCCCGCCTCCCGCACCGTGGTACCGGCCATCGCCGGCAGCCGGGGGAGCGCCGCCGACCGGACGGAAACCGGCCGACAGCTGTACGTACACCTGCGTGCGTACCCCGTGATCGATCCCCGAGCGGACCGCATCACCCCCGAGCCGTAACCGGGGGCGAGGTGCGGTCCGCCGTCCTGCGTTGAAAAGCCGGAGGCAACACCGTGCCCGCGCACGAACACGAACACGACACCACCACCGATCCCCTGGCTCGTGAACGCGCCCATCTCGCCGCGTCCCGCTCCGCGTTGCGCGCCATGCGCGAGGACGCCCAGGCCCTCGACATCCGCGACGTCACCGCGAACTGGGTCAACGCGGCCGTCCTGCAGGCCCAGATCGACGAGCGCATCAAGTCCCTCGCCGATCTCGCCCACACCCCGCTCTTCTTCGGCCGCCTGGACTATCTGCACCGGGTCGGTGCCGAGCAGGCCGAGGGCGCGGAGGGGGAGCAGTTCTACATCGGGCGCCGGCACGTCCATGACGCCGACGGCGATCCGATGGTCATCGACTGGCGTGCGCCCGTCTCGCAGCCGTTCTACCGGGCTTCGAAGAAGGACCCGCAGGACGTCGGCCAGCGCCGACGCTTCGGCTACACCGGCGGTGAGCTGACCGCGTACGAGGACGAGCACCTCAGCGACCCCACCGAGGCCGCGCAGACCAGCAAGCTCCTCCAGGCGGAGATCGAGCGGCCGCGTGTCGGCCCGATGCGTGACATCGTCGCGACGATCCAGCCGGAGCAGGACGAGATCGTCCGTAGCGGTCTCGGCGGGACGGTCTGCGTGCAGGGAGGGCCCGGCACCGGTAAGACGGCCGTCGGCCTGCACCGTGTCGCGTACCTCCTCTACGCCCACCGGGAGCGCCTGGCCCGTACCGGCACGCTGGTCATCGGGCCGAACCGTTCGTTCCTCCACTACATCGAGCAGGTGCTCCCGGCCCTCGGCGAGCTGGAGGTGAAGCAGGCGACCGTCGACGATCTGGTGACGGCGGGCATCGCGGTGCGCGGCACGGACTCGGCGGCAGCCGCCGTCGTCAAGGGCGACGCCAGGATGGCGGAGGTGCTGCGGCGGGCGATCCGTTCACATGTGACGCTGCCGACGGAGCCGGTGATGGTGGTGCGCGGTTCGCGCCGCTGGCGGGTGCCGGCGTACGAGCTGGAGGAGATCGTCACCGAACTGCTGGCCCGCGACATGCGGTACGGGGCCGCCCATGAGGCGCTTCCGCAGCGCATCGCGCACTCCGTCCTGGTCCGGATGGAGGAGGCCGGCGAGGCGCCCGACGACCGGGTGCAGAACGCGGTGGCCCGCACCCCCGCCGTGAAGGCGGCCGTGAAGGCGATCTGGCCGGCCGTCGAACCGGCCAGGCTGGTGCTGCGGCTGCTCAGCGACGCGGAGTTCCTGGCCGCGCACGCGAACGGGCTGCTCACCGAGGACGAGCAGAAGACGATCCTGTGGACCAAGCCTGTCCGCAGCGTGAAGTCCGCGAAGTGGTCGGCGGCGGACGCGGTGCTGATCGACGAGGCGAGCGACCTGGTGGCGCGTACGCATTCGCTCGGCCATGTCGTCCTCGACGAGGCGCAGGACCTGTCCCCCATGCAGTACCGGGCGGTGGGCCGCCGCTGCACGACGGGTTCGGCGACGGTTCTCGGTGACCTCGCGCAGGGCACCACGCCGTGGTCGACGGAGAGCTGGGCGCAGGCGCTGCACCACCTGGGGAAGTCGGACGCGGTGGTGGAGGAGCTGACGGCGGGCTTCCGTGTGCCGCGCGAGGTGATCGCGTACGCCTCACGGCTGCTGCCGGTGATCTCGCCGGGCCTTGCGGCGGTGGAGTCGGTGCGTGAGTCGCCGGGTTCGCTGGAGGTACGGAAGGTGGGCGATCCGGCGGAGCTGGACGCGGCGGTGCTGGCGGCGTGCGAGGAGTCGTTGAGGCAGGAGGGGTCGATCGGGCTGATCGCGGCCGATGCGCGGATTCCGGCGCTGGCCGATGCGCTGGCCGCGGCGGGTCACGCGTATCTCTCCCCCGGTGAGGAGACGACCGCCGAGTCCCGGCTGACCTTGGTCCCGGCGTCGCTGGCGAAGGGCCTGGAGTACGACTACGTGGTACTGGACGAGCCGGCCGCGGTGGTGGACGGCGAGCCGGACGAGCGCACGGGGCTGCGCCGGCTGTACGTGGCGCTGACGCGTGCGGTGTCGGGGCTGACGGTGGTGCATGCGGCGGGGATGCCGGACGAGCTGTTGTAGGGGGCGGGGGCGCGGGTGGAGCGCGTGCGGGTGGAGCGCGTGCGGGCAGGAGGTGCGCCTGCGGCGGGCCTGTCCCCCTGCCCATCCCCAAGCTCTCAACTTCGTTCGAGCAGGGGAGACCCCGCTCTTCCCCAAACCGGGGCTCCGCCCCGGACCCCGCGCCCTCGAACGTCGGCGAGGACGGATTTTCGCCGGGCGGAATCAGGCCCGTCCGGCAACCACCGGCCCGTCCGGCGTCCGACCGTTCAGCCGGGTGGCCCCGGACCCTTGGCCCGGGGCCACCTCAAGCCCCGCCCGCGCTACGCGTCGAGCACCGCCCGCCACTCCCGTACCGCCGCCGCGTCCACCGGACCCGACCAGCCGTGCGGGCGCGCGGCGCCGCCGATGTGTACGGCGTCGATGCCCGCGGACAGCAGCTCCGGCAGGTGCTCCAGGCGGAGCCCGCCGCCCACCAGGATCTGCGGCTCGTAGCCGGGCTCACCCTTGCGCGCCGCCTCGACCAGCAGCGTCGGGATGCCGTCGTCGACGCCCTTGGGCGAACCCGCGGTGAGGTACGTGTCCAGGCCCGGCATGTCCGCCAGCTGCTTGCGCAGGGCGTCCCGGTCGGCGGCCCGGTCGATCGCGCGGTGGAAGGTCCAGGGGCAGCCGTCCAGCTCGGCGACGAGGCGCTCGACGGCGACCAGGTCCGGGTGACCTTCGGCGTCCAGGAAGCCCAGGACGAATTCCTCGGCGCCCTCCGCCCGCAGCTCGTGCGCCCTGGCCACGAGCACATCGATGTCGCCGGCCGCGAAGCCGTCCGCCAGCCTGAGCATCACCCGCAGCGGAATGTCCACCGCCGCCCGGATCTCCGCGAAGGTCGCGCAGGACGGGGTCAGACCGTCCGCCGCCATGTCGGTGACCAGCTCGAGCCGGTCTGCACCACCCGCCTGGGCAGCGACCGCGTCCTCCGCATCGAGAGCGATCACCTCCAGGACTGCACGGTTGCTCATGTGATCCCAACCCTCCAGGAAGCAGCAAAGATAAATAGGTCTAGTCCAATGACCAGCCTACGGGGCGGTCGACCGAGGGCGCAGCCTCAATGCGACGTGAAGATACGTGAGGTCGGACGCACATCAGGCGATCGGGCGCGCACACTCCGGGCCCCGACAATGGATCACCCTTGCGCTTTATAGGGGTGGGGGGTATACCTGAACCAGCAATGCATACCCCCTAGGGGTACCACGTCTCCGCCAGGGAGGACATCGTGTCCGCGCACACCGCCACAACCGGCGACGGAACAGCCGTCGGCACCACCGCAGAGGTCGAGCTCGCGATCGGCGGCATGACCTGCGCCTCCTGCGCGGCCCGTATCGAGAAGAAGCTCAACCGGATGGACGGCGTCGAGGCCACCGTCAATTACGCCACCGAGAAGGCAAAGGTCAGCTACCGGGGCGAGGACATCTCCGTACAGGACCTGATCGCCACCGTCGAGAAGACCGGCTACACCGCGCACCGGCCCGCTCCCCCGGTGCGTACCGAGGACGACGCCCCCGAGGCCGCGGAGGCCGACGAGCTGCGGCCCCTGCGGCAGCGGCTGCTCACCGCCGTCGTGCTCGCCGTGCCGGTGATCGCCATGTCGATGGTCCCGGCGCTCCAGTTCGACTACTGGCAGTGGCTCTCGCTGACCCTGACGGCCCCCGTCGTCGCGTACGCCGCCTGGCCCTTCCACCGCGCCGCCTGGACCAACGCCAAGCACGGCGCGGCGACGATGGACACCCTGATCTCGGTCGGCACCTCGGCCGCGTTCCTGTGGTCGGTGTGGGCGCTGTTCTTCGGCACGGCGGGCATGGTCGGCATGACCCATCCGTTCGAGCTGACCATCGGCCGCAGCGACGGCGCCGGGAACATCTATCTGGAGGCCGCAGCCGGAGTCACGGCCTTCATCCTGGCCGGGCGCTACTTCGAGGCCCGCTCCAAGCGGAAGGCGGGCGCGGCCCTCAAGGCGCTGCTCGAACTCGGAGCGAAGGAGGTGACCGTGCTGCGCGGCGGCCATGAGGTGACCGTGCCGACCGCCGATCTCCAGGTCGGGGACCGGTTCCTGGTCCGCCCCGGCGAGAAGATCGCCACCGACGGCACCGTCGTGGAAGGCGCATCGGCCGTGGACGCGTCGATGCTCACCGGTGAGTCCGTACCCGTGGAGGTCGGCGTCGGCGACTCGGTCACCGGGGCCACGCTCAACGCGGGTGGCCGACTCGTCGTCGAGGCCACCCGCATCGGCGCCGACACCCAGCTGGCCCGGATGGCGAAGCTCGTCGAGGACGCGCAGAACGGCAAGGCGGCCGCCCAGCGCCTCGCGGACCGGATCTCCGCCGTCTTCGTCCCCGTCGTCATCGCCCTCGCGCTCGGCACGCTCGGTTTCTGGCTCGGCAACGGGGCCGGCCTGACCGCCGCGTTCACCGCCGCCGTCGCCGTACTGATCATCGCCTGCCCCTGCGCCCTGGGCCTCGCCACTCCCACCGCCCTCATGGTCGGTACGGGACGCGGCGCCCAGCTCGGCATCCTGATCAAGGGCCCCGAGGTCCTGGAGACCACGCGCCGCGTCGACACGATCGTCCTCGACAAGACCGGCACGGTCACCACCGGCCGGATGACCCTGCTGGACGTGCACACGGCGGACGGTACGGACGAGAGCGATGTGCTGCGGCTCGCGGGCGCCCTGGAGCACTCCTCCGAGCACCCCATAGCCCAGGCCGTCGCCGCCGGTGCCGCCGAGCGCACCGGTGCCGCCCTCCCCGCCCCCGAGGACTTCGCCAACGTCGCGGGCCTCGGCGTCCAGGGCGTCGTCGAGGGCCACGCCGTCCTCGTCGGCCGTGAGCAGTTGCTCGCCGAATGGGAGATCCACCTGCCGGTGGAGCTGGCCCGGCAGAAGGCCGCGGCGGAGGCCGCCGGACGGACGGCCATCGCGGTCGCCTGGGACGGCGAGGCACGGGCGGTCCTCGAAGTCGCCGACGCGGTGAAGGACACCAGCGCGGAAGCCGTCGAGCGGCTGCGTGCCCTCGGTCTGACCCCGATCCTGCTCACCGGCGACAACCGCGCGGTGGCCGAGGCGGTCGCGGCCGAGGTCGGGATCGAGAAGGTGTACGCGGAGGTCATGCCGGAGGACAAGGTCGACGTCGTCAAGGACCTCCAGGCTCAGGGCCGTTCGGTCGCCATGGTCGGTGACGGTGTCAACGACGCGGCCGCCCTCGCCCAGGCCGACCTGGGCCTGGCGATGGGTACGGGCACGGACGCCGCGATCGAGGCCGGTGACCTGACGCTGGTGCGCGGGGACCTGCGGGCCGCGGCGGACGCCATCCGGCTCTCCCGCAAGACGCTGGGCACCATCCGTACGAACCTGTTCTGGGCCTTCGCCTACAACGTGGCCGCACTGCCGCTCGCCGCGGCCGGGCTGCTCAACCCGATGATCGCGGGCGCGGCAATGGCGTTCTCGTCGGTCTTCGTGGTCGGCAACTCGCTGCGGCTGCGGGGGTTCAGGGCGGGGGCGTAGCGGGTGCGGGGGCGCCTTGTTCCCCTGCCCGCCCCAGTTCGGGAAGAGTGGGGTCTCCCCTGCTCGAACGAAGTTGAGAGCTTGGGGATGGGCAGGGGAACAGGCCCGCCGCAGGCGCACCCCTCACACCCACACGACCCCGCGCGGGCGCGGGGTCCCTACTGGCATCATGGGATTCGTCATGGTCGCGTGCAGCCCGCTGTGGTGGGCGAGTTGGGGGAATCGTGGATGCTCTGACGGTCGCTAGCGAGATCGCGCCGTACGTCACAGCGGCGGTCGGCGCCTACGGCACTGCTGTGCTGACCCGCGCCACCGACGCGAGCGCGGACGCCACGGTCAGCCTGGGCCGGCGCATCCTCCAACGTATCCGGGGGAACCAGCAGGACTCCGCCGAACTGGACCGAGCGGTGGCGGAGGCGGCGGAAGCTCCCGAGGACGAGGACTTCCAGGCCATGCTCCGCGTCCAGATCAAGAGGGCGCTGCTCGCCGACGCCGAGCTCACGGCGGACATCGCGCGCCTGCTCTCCCAGTCCTCGGTGTCCCTCACGGCCTCGGGCGACGGCTCGGTCGCCGTCCAGCACAACTCCGGGGTCATCAGTACCGGAAGTAACGCCCAGATCCAGCGGTGAGCGCCATGATCCCCGTCCAGCCGCCCGACGGCCCCGGACAGATCGGTTCCCCGCGCTGGGAGGCGTCCGGCGAGCGTGCCGTCGCCGTGGACGCGAACGCGGGGATCATCAGCACAGGCCCCGGGGCCACCATCTACACGGCCCCCGCCGTCCAACTCCCCCCGGCCCAGACCGTCGCGGGACCCCGTGGTCAGCGCAACCACAACCTGCCACGCCCTCCCAGCGCCCTGTTCGTCGGCCGCGACGACGATGTCATCAGGCTCGGTACGGCGCTGGCGGCGGAGAGCGAGCCGGTCACGCGGATCCTGGTCGGCCTCGGTGGCGTCGGCAAGACGAGCCTCACGTTGCAGTACGCCCACCGGTACAGGGCCGAGTACACGACGGTGTGGTGGATCACCGCCGACAACCCGGACGCCATCACGGCCGGGCTTGCGGCGCTCACCAGCCGCCTGCTGCCCGACCTCGCGACCCCGGCCACCACCAACGCGCTGGCCGAATGGGCGATCACCTGGTTCCAGACGCATCCGGGCTGGCTCGTGGTGTTCGACAACGCGGACGACCCGAGCCACCTCGCGCCGGTCATCAGCCAACTCGACACCGGCCGCCATCTGATCACCAGCCGCCGCACGGCGGGCTGGCACCACCTGGCTGCGCCGCTCCGCCTCGATGTGCTCAGCCCGAGCGACGCCGCCGAGCTACTGACTCGCACGGCCGGCCACAACGCCGTGAGCGAGAAGCCGGCCGTGGCCGAACTGGCTACGGAACTCGGCCACTTGCCACTCGCACTGGAGCAGGCCGGCGCATATATCCACAACCACGCCATCACCTTCACCGCGTATCTGGAACGGGTGCGGCGCTACCCGGCCCGCATGTTCGCCACGGCCTACGCGGGCAGCACCGACCGGCGCACCATCGCTCGCGTCTGGCGCGTGACGCTCAGCGTCATCGCCGACCGGGACCCGCTCGCCGTGGAGATTCTGCGCACCCTGGCCTGGTTCGCTCCGGACCGACTGCCGCAGGACCTCATCACGACCATCGACGACGATCTCCTGGCGGTGGACGACGCGCTGGCGCTCCTCGCCGGCTACAGCATGATCACCCTGGCACCACCCAACCTGCGCGTCCACCGCCTGGTCCAGGCGGTGGCCCGCACGGCGGACCCCGCCGACCCGCTGCGTACAGAGGAGGCGATCTTGGTGGCAAGAGACCGGGCGGCAAGGATCCTGCTGGACAGCCTGCCGAGCGGGGGGACCGACGGGGAATCCGGCGGCGTGTCCATCGCTGTCCCCCAGTGGCCCAGTTGGCGAACCCTTCGCCCGCACATCGAAGCCTTCATCGAGCTGGTGCCGCGCGACGAGGACACCGCCGACATCGCCGTCGTCCTTCACGAGACGTCCCGCTTCCTGCTGGACCAGGGCCATGTCTCCCAGGCCGCACGCTACAGCGAACGATCCCTCGCCGCCCGCGAGCGCGTACTGGGCAGCGACGACCCCGACACCCTCTCCACCCGCAACCAGCTGGGGAACATCTACCGCGCCGCCGGGGAACTCGGCCGGGCGATCCCCCTGTACGAACGGACCGTCGCCGACCGCGAGCGTGTGCTCGGCGACGACCACCCGGACACCCTCTCCACCCGCAACTACCTCGCCAACGCGTACCGCGACTCGGGCCGTGTCGACTGGTCGATCCCGCTGTACGAACGCACCCTGGCCGATCGGGAACGGGTCCTCGGCCGAGACCACCCGGAGACCTTGATCTCCCGCAACAACCTCGCGAGCGGCTACCGTGACGCGGGCGATCTCGGACGCGCGATCCCCTTCTTCGAAGCCACGCGCGCCGACGCCGAGCGAGTACTGGGCCAGGATCACCCCCGGACGCTCCTCTTCCGGAACAATCTCGCCACCGCCTACGAGGCGGCGGGCGATCTGACCCGCGCCCTCCCCCTGTACGAACGCACGCTCGCCGACCGGGAAATCCTCCTCGGCGCCACCCACCCCGACACCCTCACCACGCGCAACAATCTGGCGGGCGCCTTGCAGGACACCGGCGACCTGCCCCGCGCCATCGAGCTGTACGAGCACACGCTGGCCGACTCGGAGCGGGTGCTCGGCCACGAACACCCGCGCACGCTCCTCGTCCGCAGCAATCTGGCTGACGCGCTGTCGCAGGCAGGCGACCGCGAGACGGCGAGGTCCCTGTGGGAGTCGGTTCTCAACGACTCCGAGCGCCTGCTGGGTACCGGCCACCCCGATACCCTCCTCGTCCGCAGCAATCTGGCCGGCGCCCTGTTCGACGCGGGAGACCCCGCGCGGGCCACCGCACTATGGGAGTCGGTCGTCGCCGACTCGGAGCGCGTCCTCGGCGACGACCACCCGGACACACTCCTCGCGCGGAGCAATCTCGCCCGCGCCGGCCGCTCGGTCGAGCTGTCGGAGCGCGCGCTCGCCGACTGCGTACGCGTCCTCGGCGACGACCACCCCCGGACCATCACCGCCCGCCGCGATCTGGCGCTCGCCCACGAGGCGGCGGGCGACCTGCTGCGCGCGATCGCGGTGTGCGAGCGCGCGTTCCACGACTCCGTGCGGGCGCTGGGCGCGGACCATGCGCGATCACGCGCCGTACGGGCCGGCCTGGCGCGCCTGCGCCGTGGGCTGATCGTGATGGTGCCCCCGCACGACGGGGCCGCGTCCAGGCGGGTTCTCATGAACGGCAGCTGACGGACTCCACGCGCACCGAACAGCACGTCCTGCGCTCCCTCACCGCCTACGACCACCGGCCCCTTGGAGGTCTAGGGTCGTCCCATGACCGACAGCTCGCACGGAAGCAGCGCCCACAGGGCGAGCAGCGCCGACAGCTCCCTCCGTGGCCGCTGGCAGGCGGCTCTCGTCGCCGTCCGGGGCGGCGCCCCCGCCCCCGACCCGTTGCCGTACGCCGACAATCTGCTGGCACGCTGGGCCGAGCCCCAGCGGCGGTACCACACCACCGCGCACCTGGCCGCGGTGCTCGACCGCATCGACACGCTCGCCGGGTACGCGGCCGATGCGGATGCCGTGCGCCTCGCCGCCTGGTTCCACGATGCGGTCTACCGGCCCGACCGGTCCGAGAACGAGGAACGCAGCGCCGCCCTCGCCGAACGTGCCCTGCCGGAGGCTGGCGTGCCGGACGACGTCACGGCCGAGGTCGCCCGTCTCGTACGTCTCACCGTCGCCCATGACCCGGTGGCCGGTGACGCCAACGGCGAGGTGCTGTGCGATGCGGATCTGGCCATCCTGGCGGCGGCCCCGAAGGAGTACGCGGCCTACGCGGCGCAGGTGCGCGAGGAGTACGGCTTCGTGCCCGACGACGCGTTCCGGGAGGGGCGGGCGACGGTGCTGCGTCAGCTGCTCGGACTGCCGCGACTGTTCCGTACACCGCACGGGGTGGCCCGGTGGGAACCGCGGGCGCGGCAGAACCTGCTGACCGAGCTGGAGCTGCTCAGCCACTGAGCAGCTCGCGGCAGGGCGGTGGCCGAAGCCGGCGGGAGCGTGAAGGGGCCGGGAATGTAATGGTCGTGATGGCTGTTGGCAGCTGTCATGCCCGACTCTGCCGCTCGCCGCACCCGCATGCCCCTTGCCGTCGTGGTCCTAGGGGTAGCGGTCTTCGCCCTGGGAACCAGCGAGTTCATGCTCTCCGGGCTGTTGCCGCCCATCGCCGACGACATGAACGTGTCCATCCCCCGCGCCGGACTTCTCATATCCGCCTTCGCGATCGGCATGGTGATCGGCGCCCCGCTGCTCGCCGTGGCCACGCTCCGGCTGCCGCGCCGCACCACACTGATCGCCCTGATCTCCGTCTTCGGCCTCGGTCAGGTCGCGGGTGCGCTGGCTCCGACGTACGAGGTGCTCTTCGCGTCCCGTGTCGTGAGCGCCTTCGCCTGCGCCGGATTCTGGGCGGTGGGGGCGGCGGTCGCCATCGCGATGGTGCCGGTGAACGCGCGGGCCCGTGCGATGGCCGTGATGATCGGCGGTCTGTCGATCGCCAATGTGCTCGGCGTGCCCCTGGGGGCCTTTCTCGGTGAGAACCTCGGCTGGCGGTCGGCGTTCTGGGCGGTGGGTGCGGCGTCCGCCGTGGCACTGGTCGGGGTGACGACGTTGATTCCGCGCATTCCGCTGCCGGAGCAGAAGCCGCGGCTCAAGCAGGAGATGAGCATCTACCGGGACCGGCAGGTGTGGCTGTCGATCGTGATCACGGCGCTCGCGGCGGGCGGTGTCTTCTGCGCGTTCAGCTATCTGGCCCCGCTGCTGACGGATGTCGCCGGGCTGGACTCCGGCTGGGTGCCGACGGTGCTCGCGCTGTTCGGGGTCGGTGCGCTGGTCGGTACGACGATCGGCGGCCGGGTCGCGGACGCGCATCTCTTCGGGGTGCTGATGAGCGGTATCGCGGCCTCGACGGTCTTCCTGGTCGCGCTGGCGCTGTTCGCCTCGAACCAGTTCGCCGCGGTCGGGCTCTCGTTCCTGCTCGGCCTGTCGGCGTTCTACACGGCCCCGGCGCTCAACGCCCGGATGTTCAATGTCGCGGGCGCCGCTCCGACGCTGGCCGGTGCCACGACGACGGCCGCGTTCAACCTGGGCAACACGGGCGGCCCCTGGCTGGGCGGCACGGTGATCGACGCGGACTTCGGTTTTGCCGCGACCGCCTGGGCGGGGGCGGCGATGACGGTACTGGCGCTGGTGGCCGTGGTGTTCTCGCTGCGGCTGCAGGGCGGGGGTAGGTCGCGCCGGGTGGCCGGGGCGTCGGCCGCGGCGTCGTCGGAGGCGTCCGCGAAGGCAGCGGAGGCGGGTGTCTCCGCCGCCTGACTGATCAGGCGGGTGCCTGTGTCGTCCGACTCATGCGGGCGGGTGCCCCCGTCGCCCGACTGAGCCGGGCCGGGGCTGCCCGTCCGACTGATCCGGGCCCGGCTGCCGTCCAACTCGTCCAGGCCGGGGCTGCCGACGTGCGCGGCCGTTCAGCTCCCGGGCGCCGGGCGTCCCTTGGGCCGGCGCAGACCGGCCTCCGTGATCCGGCGGACGAGCTCCTTCGAGCCGATCTCCTTCGCCCCGGCCCGTACCGCGTCCTCGTACCGCGATTCCGGTACGTCGTAGTGGTCGCGCTCGAACGCGCGGGCCGGGCAGCCGATGGATGCCGCGAAGGCGTGCAGTTCCTCGAAGGACACATCGCTGACCAGGTGCGACCAGAACCGCCCGTGCCCCGGCCAGTCCGGCGGGTCGATGTAGACCGTCACCGCCGCAGTATCCCGCTCAGCGAACCGACCGGTGCGACGGCCACGGCGGCCTTGGTACACACCCAGTGCGGGTCCGGGCCCAGCTCCGGTTCGACATCCAGGGCGTGCGGGTCGCCCGCGTCGCAGACCGGGCAGAGCGGCCACCGCCCGTACCGTTCGAGCAAGGCGTCCTGAACGTCCTGCGCGACGAGGCCGACGACGAACGAGGCGCCGTCGGGCCACTGTTCGACCCACCACCGGCGGTGGGTCACCGCATCCTCGACCAGCGAGACGATCCCGGCCTCGGCAACGTCACCTGCGGCGAGATCGGCCATGACCAGCGCGCGGGCCGTGTGCAACGCCTGTTCCAGGGGGGTCATCTCCATGGGCCCATTGTCACCCGCCCACGAACCCGCCTCTCGCGCTCGTCCCCACCATTTCCGCGCTGACGGAGGAGCTGTCAGAGGCAGGGACCAAAGGGGGGTTGACGGGCAACCTGGTTGAAAATATCTTTCAAATGTGACCAATGACGTGAAGGAAAGTTTCAGCGCTGATTCACCGCCCGCCCCGGCGGCTCTCGCGGCCAAGGTGCGCACGCTCGCGCCGTCCATGACCCGCTCCATGCAGCGCGTTGCCGAGGCCGTCGCCGGTGACCCCGCAGGCTGCGCCGCCCTCACGGTCACCGGTCTCGCCGAGCTCACCGGCACCAGCGAGGCGACCGTGGTCCGCACGGCCCGCCTTCTCGGCTACCCCGGCTATCGCGATCTGCGCCTGGCCCTCGCCGGGCTCGCCGCGCACCAGCAGTCGGGCCGGGCTCCCTCCGTCACCGCCGACATAGCGGTCGACGACCCGATCGCCGATGTGGTCGCCAAGCTGGCCTACGACGAGCAGCAGACCCTCGCCGACACGGCCGCGGGGCTCGACACCGTCCAGCTCGGTGCCGCGGTCGCCGCCGCCGCCACCGCCCGGCGCATCGACATCTACGGTGTGGGCGCCTCGTCCCTCGTCGGCCAGGACCTGGCGCAGAAGCTGGCCCGTATCGGCCTGATCGCGCACTCCCACACGGACCCGCACCTCGCGGTGACCAACGCCGTGCAGCTCCGCTCCGGCGATGTGGCCATCGCGATCACGCACTCCGGCTCGACCGTCGATGTCATCGAGCCGCTGCGGGTCGCCTTCGACCGCGGCGCGACGACGATCGCGATCACCGGCCGTCCCGACGGCCCGGTGACGCAGTACGCCGACCATGTACTGACCACGTCCACCGCCCGGGAGAGCGAGCTGCGGCCCGCCGCCATGTCGAGCCGTACGAGCCAGTTGCTCGTCGTCGACTGCCTGTTCATAGGTGTCGCGCAGCGCACATACGAAACGGCCGCACCGGCACTCGCCGCCTCCTACGAGGCGCTGGCCCACCGCCACACCCCACGTCCGCGCTGACCCCGACCCGAGCCGAACCGGCCCTCACCGCCCGCACCCGCTGAACCGTACGAGATCGAGAAAGCAGAGCCGCTCTCCATGACCTCCACCACCGACGCCGACACCACCACCCCCGACGGATACGGGGAACTGCGAGCCCAGCTCGAAACGCTCACCACCGAGGCGTTCCGGCCCGAGCTCGCCGAGATCGACCGCCTGGACACGCTTGAGATAGCCCGGATCATGAACGGCGAGGACCGGTCCGTCCCGGCCGCCGTCGGCGCCCGGCTGCCCGAGATCGCCGCCGCGATCGACGGCACCGCGGAGCGCATGGCCCGCGGCGGCCGGCTGATCTACGCGGGCGCGGGCACCGCGGGCCGGCTCGGCGTGCTGGACGCCAGCGAGTGCCCGCCCACCTTCAACACCGACCCCTCCGAGGTCATCGGCCTGATCGCGGGCGGCCCGTCCGCCATGATCAAGGCCGTCGAAGGCGCCGAGGACAGCAAGGAACTGGCCGCCGCCGACCTCGACGCCCTGGACCTCACCGCCGACGACACCGTGGTCGGCATCTCCGCCTCCGGCCGTACGCCGTACGCGATCGGCGCCGTCGAGCACGCCCGTGGCAAGGGCGCACTGACCATCGGGCTGTCCTGCAACGCGGACTCCGCACTGGGCGCCGCGGCCGAGCACGGCATCGAGATCGTCGTCGGTCCGGAGCTGCTCACCGGCTCCACCCGGCTCAAGGCGGGTACGGCCCAGAAGCTCGTCCTCAACATGCTCTCGACGATCACGATGATCAGGCTCGGCAAGACGTACGGAAACCTCATGGTCGACGTCCGCGCCTCCAACGAGAAGCTGCGCGCCCGCTCCCGCCGGATCGTCTCGCTCGCCACCGGAGCGTCCGACGAGGAGATCGAGGCCGCCCTCGCCGCGACCGACGGCGAGGTGAAGAACGCCATTCTCACCATCCTCGGCCGGGTCGACGGCCCCACCGCCGCCACCCTGCTGACCGCGTCCGACGGCCACCTCCGCGCCGCCCTCGCCGCCGCCCCCCGCACCACCTGACCCACCGGCTCCACCTCCGCACCCCCGCACAGCAAGGCACCACGCACCATGGCAACAGAAGACAAGAACCGCGCCACCGCCGCCGCGATCCTTCCGCTCGTCGGTGGCGCCGCGAACGTCAGCTCCATCGCCCACTGCATGACCCGCCTCCGGCTGGGCCTGCACGACCGCTCGCTCGTCGACGACGAGGCCCTGAAGGCGATACCCGCCGTCATGGGCGTGGTCGAGGACGACACGTACCAGATCGTCCTCGGCCCGGGCACCGTCGCCCGGGTCACCCCGGAGTTCGAGCAGCTGGTGGAGGAGGGCAGGGCAGCAGCCCCTGAACCGGCCACAGCCGCAGCCGCCACCGCCCCCACCACCGCCTCCGCGGACGAACTGGCCGCCCAGGGGGCAGCGATGAAGGCAGCACGGAAGGCGAAGAACGCCACCCCGCTCAAGCTGTTCCTTCGCAGGATCGCGAACATCTTCGTCCCGCTGATCCCGGCACTCATCGGCTGCGGCATCATCGCCGGTCTCAACGGCCTGCTGGTGAACCTGGGCTGGCTGACCTCGGTCACGCCCGCCCTGGCCGCGATGGCGTCCGGATTCATGGCGCTGATCGCCGTGTTCGTCGGTTTCAACACGGCGAAGGAGTTCGGCGGTACGCCGGTCCTGGGCGGTGCGGTCGCCGCGATCATCGTCTTCCCGGGTGTCGCGAACATCGAGGCGTTCGGCCAGAAGCTCTCCCCCGGCCAGGGCGGTGTGCTGGGCGCACTGGGTGCGGCAGTGCTCGCGGTGTACGTGGAGAAGTGGTGCCGCCGCTGGGTGCCCGAGGCACTGGACGTACTGGTCACCCCGACCCTCACGGTCCTGCTCTCCGGCCTGGTGACGATCTTCGGCCTGATGTACGTGGCCGGCGAGATCTCCACCGCCATCGGTACGTTCGCCGACTGGCTGCTCTCCAACGGCGGCGCGGGCGCGGGCTTCGTGCTCGGCGGTCTCTTCCTGCCCCTGGTGATGCTGGGCCTGCACCAGGCACTCATCCCGATCCACACCACCCTGATCGAGCAGCAGGGCTACACGGTCCTGCTCCCGATCCTCGCGATGGCGGGCGCCGGCCAGGTCGGCGCGGCCGCGGCGGTCTACTTCCGTCTCCCCCGCAACGAGTCGATCCGCCGCACCATCAAGTCCGCACTCCCGGCCGGTCTGCTGGGCGTCGGCGAACCGCTGATCTACGGCGTCAGCCTCCCGCTCGGCCGCCCGTTCGTCACGGCGTGCGTGGGCGGTGCGTTCGGTGGCGGCTTCATCGGCCTGTTCAATCAGCTCGGCGACAAGGTCGGCTCCACGGCCATCGGCCCGTCCGGCTGGGCCCTGTTCCCCCTCCTCGACGGCAACCACGGCCTGGGCACCACGATCGCGATCTACGCGGGCGGCCTGCTGGTCGGCTACCTCGCCGGGTTCCTCGCGACGTACTTCTTCGGCTTCAGCAAGGACCTGCTGACGGAGTTCAACGTCTCCCAGGCACCGGCCGAATCCACGGTCGCGGCAACGGGCGGCCCGGCGTCCCCGACGACGGGCCCCGGCAGCCCGGCAAAGGAACCGGCCGGGGTCTGATCCCTGCATACGGATACGAATGAGGGGCGGCACCCAATGGTCGGGTGCCGCCCCTTTCCGTGCCTTCTCAGACCGGGAATTCCTCCGTGAGGAGGGTCGTTCCGAAGGGCTCCGGCAGCGTGAGCGGCTTGCCGAACGGCACCGGGTCGGAGCGCTTGTACGTCCCGTCCTCGTTCGGCTCCGTGAACAGCGTGGCCATCGCCCCACGCGTGTCGAACCGGTCGATCAGCAGATACATCGGCACGCCCGCGCGCGCATAGGCGCGGTACTTCTTCGTCCGGTCGTCCCGGGCATTGCCCTTCGACGTGATCTCGACGATGAGCAGTGCATCCGATGCATCCATCGGATCGCTGGCCTCCGGGTCGGCGGCCGCGATCAGCTTGCGCGGCATGACCACTAGGTCAGGAACATAGAGCTTGTCGAGTGGCGCGACGTGCACGCCGAGGGTCTGGTAGATGCCCAGTCCCTCGGGGACTGCCCGATACAGGTGAAACTGCACCAGCTCAGCAATGCCGTTGTGATGTGCATGAGGCGGAGGTACCAAGACGATCTGCCCTTCGTCGATCTCGGCGCGCCACCCCTCGGGCACGTCCAGTTCACGCCATGTCTGCAGCAGGTAGTCCCACGGGCGGCCCTCAGAGGCCTGGTCGTTCTCGACCATCGCGGCGGTCATCGCGAGTCCCTTCTTCTGTGGCCTGTCAAAGGAGCGTGGATCGACGGTTCTGCGGCAGTTCGCCGCTCACACCAGCGTCCCACGATCGTGTGACGTACGCAGCGACCCTCCGCCGTCCGCCCGGTCGCGGTGCGCGGTTCAGAGCCGGCAGGGGCCCCTTCTACGCATGTCGGCGGGGCGGCCGGGCGCCGCTCCGGCGGTCGTTGACCTGCTGGAGGCGTCCCAAGCGCCGGGCTCCGTTCCGTCGCCGAGCACATAGCGCAGGACGGGCCGGGCGGCCGGGCCGAACTGGGTGGGCCGGGCGGCGGGGCCGAGCTGGGTGGGCGCGGTGTCGGCGAAGGCTCTGCGAGCACGTCGAGGCCACGGTCGGCCAGGGCGTCGGGGCCCATATGCTGCTCCGCCCCCGCCACGCCCCGATGGTGTCGCACGCCACCTGAACAGAACCTGAACGCGCTGGGGTGCCCAGCACGGACCGAGTAATACTGGCCCGGTGACCGCTGCACGCATTCTTGTCGTCGAGGACGACCACGGCCTGCGCGATGTCCTGGCCCGTGGCCTGCGCGACGAGGACTTCGACGTCGTGACCGCCGTCGACGGCGCGACCGCCCTCAAGACCGTCGACGATTCGGTGCATGCGGTCGTCCTCGATGTGGGGCTGCCGGACTCCGACGGGCGTGATGTGTGCCAGGCGATGCGCGGGGCCGGGGTCAGCGTTCCGGTGATCTTCCTGACCGCCCACGGCAATCTCACCGACCGGCTCTCCGGTTTCGCCTCCGGCGGCGACGACTACCTGGTCAAGCCCTTCCACCTCAGCGAGCTCGCGGCCCGCGTCCGGGCGGTCCTGAACCGGGCCGGTCACCACGGCAGCACCCTCGCCGACAGCGCGGGTGCGATGCGGCTGAACCCGATAAAGCACGAGCTGACGGTCCACGGCCGCCCCGTGGCCCTGACCCCGACCGAGTTCCGCCTGCTGGCCTGCCTGATGGCGGACCCCGGGAGCGTGGTGCGCCGCCGGGCCCTGCTTCGGGCCGGCTGGCCGGAGGGGGCGCAGGTCAGCGACAACACCCTGGACCAGTACCTGGCCCGCCTGCGCCGCAAGCTCCGCGAGGCGGACAGCCCGCAGACCATCAGCACCGTCCGCGGCATCGGCTACCGCTTCGGCTGAGGACCAGAACGGCAACACATCCGCCGCGTCCGACCAGAGGCCCCGATGAACCGATGAACCGCCACCTCACCCCCCGAACCCTCCGCGGCCGCCTCGCCCTGATGGCCCTCGCCACCAGCGCGCTGTGGATCGGCGTCCTGACCATCGTCTTCAACATCGCCCTCGACAAACGGCTCCACGGGCAGGCCGACGACGTCCTGCGCACCCGCGCCGAGGCCGTGGCGGCGACGGTGGACGTACGACCGGACGGTCGGCTGGTCGTACGGGAGCCGACCGAGGACCGGGCCCTGGACGTCGGGGTCTGGATCTTCCGGGGCGGCACGGTGGTCGAGAAGCCCCCCACCGCACCCCCCGGCCTGGAGGCGCAGGCGGCCCGGCTCGCCGGCCGGCGAGAGACGTTCGCCGAGACCGAGGGCCCCGGGTCATGGCGGCTGTACGCCTTCCCCGTCGACGCTCCCGCCCGGCAGGGCCACACACCCACGCAAGCCGGCACCGTCGTCAGCTCCGTCAGCCTCGACCCGTACCGCAGCACGGCGGACACCGCTCTGATCGGTTCGATCGCGCTGGCGGTGCTTCTGCTGGCCACCATCTATCTCCTGACCCGCCTCGTCGTACGACGGGCCCTGCGCCCGGTCGCCGCGATGAGCGAGCAGGCCACGCGGTGGAGCGCCGCGGGCGCTCCCGAACGGTTCGGTGCGCAGGGCAGACCCGCCGAACTCGCCGCGTTCGCCACCAGCCTGGACGCGCTGCTGGACCGGCTGGCCGCCGTCCTGCGCCACGAGCAGCAGCAGGCCGCCGAGCTCTCCCACGAACTGCGCACACCGCTCGCCCGCATCGCCGCCGAAACCGAGTGGCTGACCGGGCGCCCGCGCAGCGCGGAGCAGCAGGAAACCTCCCTGGAGGCCATCGCGGGCGCCGCCGCGACCATGCAGCAGATCTGCGACTCGCTGCTCTCCGAGGTCCGTACCCGCAATGCGCAGACCCCTGGCCGCTCCCGCTTCTCCGACGTCGCGCACCGCCTGGTGGAACGCAACGCGGCTCTGTTCCCCGACGCCCCGCCGGTGACCGTCGCGGCGGGCAGCAGCACCCCCGGCGGCACACCCGACGTGAGCATCGGCGTCTCGGAGGATGTCGCCGAGCGCATCCTGACTCCGCTCCTGGACAACGCCCGCCGCTACGCAGCCCACTCGGTCACTCTCACCTGCGAGGCGAGCGCGGGCGAGGTCACGGTGTACGTGTCCGACGACGGACCCGGCGTGCCGGAGGACTTCGTCGCCTCGCTCTTCGAACCCGGCCGTCGTGCCCGCCCCGAGGACGGACACGACGGCGCGGGACTCGGTCTGGCCCTGGCCCGCCGGCTGGCCAGGGCAGCGGGCGGGGACATCGCACTGGACGCCGCGGCGCCCGGCGCGCGCTTCGTCGTCACCCTTCCTGCGGGCTGACCTCCGGTGCGCGGGCGGGCTCGGCGGTGCTGTCCTGCGTCACATCGCGCCGCGTCCGGGTCAGGAAGACGACAAGAGCGAGGATGACGACGAGGAACAGGATGCTGGTGCCGACGGTGCCCAGTCCCAGCCCGCCGTCCGCGGTGGGCTGCGACAGGTAGTCGCCCAGCGAGGCGCCGAGCGGCCTGGTCAGGACGTACGCGATCCAGAACGACCACACCGCGTTGAAGTCCAGCGTGCGGTGCGCGAGGGCCACCGCCGCGATCAGCGCGGCGAACACGAGCGCGGAGAGCCAGTACCCCAGGTCCAGCTTCTCCGCCGTGAGGTCGCCCGCGGACGTGCCCAGAGCGAATGTGAACAGGATCGCCAGCCAGTAGAACGCCTCGCGACGCGTCGTCCGGATCGAGTGGATGGACAGCGTCCGCTCACTCGCGTACCAGGCGAAGAACGTGACGGCGAGCGCCACCGCGAACACCACGGTCGTGGTCTGGAGCGGAACGCCGAGGTTGTCGGTCAGGTTGTCGCTGATCAGCGTGCCGACCACGCTGATCAGAACCACGGAAAGCCAGTACAGGCCGGGTACATACCTACGCGCCCGGAACTGGAAGACCAGGGTGACGACCAGCAGCGCACTCATCAGGTACGAGGTGTTGGTCAGCCCCATGCCCAGGTTGTCGTTGAGCAGATCGGCCGCGGTCTCACCCACGGTGGTGCACAGCACCTTGATCACCCAGAAGTAGATGGTCACTTCCGGGACCTTGTTCAGCATCTGCCGCGCCCGGGAGCGCGTGCCGGACGCGTACGTGTCGGTCATGTCGGTTGTCATGGAACGGCACGCTGGCAGGGCCTGCCTGAAATTTTCCTGACTGCGCTCAGCGCGTAGTGGTCGGCGACGGCGGCGAACGCGGCCTCGGGTTCCCATGGCAGGCCGGGGTAGGTGGTTCCGAGGCGGTCCTCGAAGACCTTGACGATGCCGTAGCCGGCCAGGTCCAGGTCTTCGCGGGGGTCGCCGTCGGGGCGGTGCACGTGGTCGTGCAGCGCGAAGGTGAAGACAAAGGTGCTGTCGATGCCTCCGGCGTCGAAGGCCTCCAGCAGTTCCCGCACATACGCGGCCTGAGCGGCCTCGTCGCGGGCGTACTCGCCGTTCAGCCGAAGAGGACCGGCGTCCTCGTCGTACTCGACGATCTCCAGACCGTGAGCGCCCCGGTCACCCGCACCCCGGTAACCGGCCGCGCCGAACTCGGTGATCGCGACGGCTTTCCCTGCGCGACGAGGTGATGGACGCCTTCGGCGAACCGGTCGGCGGTCTCGGCCGACCGGTAGAGATCCACGGACATGATGTCGAAGGGGCCCAGTCGACGCGTTCAAGCGGTACGGACGCGTAGGTCACCTTGCCGCCGAAGCGCTCGCGGACGAGTGCCGCGGCCTTGTCGAGGAAGTCGTTGACACGCGCACTGACCTGCCCGCCCTGGTGCGGCGACGCGGCCCGGCCCCGAGCTGACCGTACGCCCGACGCCCACCCGGAGCGTCGGGCGCGACTTTCCGTGATCACTCCATTACGTTGCGCCACGAGCGGCCGTGATCACCACGGCTCGCCACGCACCAATGGAGATCCTCGTGCGACACATGTTCACCAAGATCGGAAGCCTCGCCGCCGTCGCGATGCTCGCCTTCACCGTGGCCCAGCCGGCCCAGGCCACCCAGCACAGCGAGGGGGCGCAGCGCGCCGCCGTCGCGCCCGCGTACTTCGAGATGACCGACATCACCCGGAGCACGTTCATCGTGAAGCTGGTGAAGGAGCGCGAGATCCAGCACGCCAGGGACCTGGTGAGCGGCGCCACGAACGACGAGCCGCACGTCATCGGCAGGATCAGCAAGTACCCGGCCTCGTACAACCCGGGCTGGAGCTTCCACTACGCCCCGGAGACGGTCCACTTCTTCGACTACGCCTTCGAGATCTGCGACGCGACAGTGCCGTACGTCGAGGAACACCTCGACGAGGCCGGTGGCCCCTTCCTGCCCGGCCTCATCTTCTGCCCCTGGACTTCAGAGCTCGTACGCGAAGTCCCCGCCCCGTAAGGCGAGTTGACCGGACCGATCGACCCGATCGAAGGGCGGCACCCATCCAGGGCGTCGCCCTTCCTCACGTCCGCCGCCGCATCAGGCCCGACACCCTGCCACCCTCACGGCAGCCGCCCCTCCCGGTTGATCTCCCTGACCCGGGCCCGCAGCACTTCCCCGAGCGGTGCCGGGCGGACCGACTCCGGCGGGCAGTCCCACTCGGCCCCACCACCCGGCGCCCGCAGCTGTACATACGGCCCGACGAACCCCATCACGCGCCCCACCCGCCCATCCCGTGTGTCCACCGCGAACGACCCGGGCTCCGGCGCACACGGCTCAAGCTCCTCACCCGTCATGACCGGCCAGCCCCTGCGCCTCCAGGACCGCGCTCAGCCGCAGCGCCGTGTCGAGATTGCACCGGCCGAGGTCGACCAGCGGCGACACCGGTTCGTTCCCCGCACTCGACACAGGGTCGATCCGCAGCGAGGGCAGCGTGATCCCGACCCCGGAGAACCCCTCCCTCAGCCGCGCCACAGCCTCCTCCGCCGCCCGCACTCTGCCCTCTGCCGTCCTGCGCCGTTCCATCGTCGTCATGATCCATCCCTTTCCACGCTGAGTAATGACAATGCATACCCAGCGTGTCCAACACGTCGCTAGCCTGGAAGAGGCGCAGAACCAACAACCGCACGTGTGTCACAGGGAGTTGTCATGCCAGGCCCCAAAGAACTCGACCCCTCCTCCTCGCCACGCGCCCTGCTCGGCGCCGAACTCCGCCACCGGAGGGAGGGCAAAGGCCTCTCTCAGGAGGAGCTGGGCCTTCCGCTGTTCGTCAGCGGCTCTTTCATCGGGCAGTTGGAGTCCGGCACACGACGGATGCAGGTGGATCAGGCTCAGAAGCTGGACGAGATCCTGAAGGCGGACGGGTTCTTCGTGCGCAACTGCGCCGCCCTGAAGAAGTCGAAGTACCCGGATCACTTCGCCGAAGCGGCCGAGGCTGAGGCCGTGGCAAAGACGATCAAGGAGTACGCGCCTCAGCTGATCCCGGGGCTGTTGCAGCCGGAGGCATACGCGCGAGCGGTGTTCCGGGCGTACCAGCCGACGGCTGTGGAAGACGTCATCAACGATCTGGTCGCGGCACGACTGGAACGGGCGCAGCTCCTGGCCGATCCAACAACGCCCTTGGTTTGGGCGGTTCTGGACGAGGCGGTGTTACGTCGCCGGGTCGGCGGCCCGGCGGTGATGGCTGAGGCGCTCCGCCACATCCTGGAGCTGGCCCGCGAACACCGGATCATCGTGCAGGTGCTGCCGTTCAGCGCGGGCGCCCACGCGGCCCTGGATGGTGGGCTGAAGCTGATGTCCTTCCCCGATGCACCTCCACTCGCGTATGTGGACGGCACTGGTTTCGGTCGGCTGCACGACGACCCGGCCACGGTCGCACGACACCAACTGACCTACGATCTGCTGCAGGCCGACGCGTTGTCACAAGAGCTGTCCCTGGCCCTGATTGAGTCGGTGGCGGAGGATTACGCCCATGAAGCTCAGCAGTTCTGACTACGACCTGTCCATGGCCACCTGGCACAAGTCCTCCTACAGCGGTGGCGACGGCGGCAACTGCCTCGAAGTCGCGACCTGGCGAAAGTCCTCGTACAGCGGCGGCAGCGGCGGCGACTGCCTGGAGGTCGCCGACGGCCACGCCGGCATCGTCCCCGTCCGCGACTCCAAGGTGACCGAGGGCCCGACGCTCGTGTTCCGGGCCGCCGCCTGGACGTCCTTCATCGCGGACCTCAAGCACGCCCAAGAAGTCATCTAGTGCCGTAGCAGGCGACGTTCGCCCTGTAGGTCGTGACGCGCGTCGGTCGATGTCCGCAGTCGGCCGGCGTGATCGAGGGACATGGCCTGCCCTGCGGTCGGCGGCCCCGGAAAACGGTTCGACGGCTTTGCGGAGTCCTGACACAGTGGCGCACCATGACGGACGTCGAGCTCTTGACCGCCACGGACATACCGCTCATGCAGGGTCTGGCGCAGCGTGTCACCGCCACCCGCCCGGACCTGATCAGCGCCGGCGCTTCGTACGGGGAGCTGGCCTGGGTCTGGGGCCAGGGGCGCGCCCCCTACGGCGCAACCTGGCCGCGTCGGCTGTGGTTCTTCGGTGACGAATTGGTGGCGTGGGGCTGGGCCTTTCTTCCGCGCCAGGTGAGGCGCAACGACGGGTCGGTCACGGACGTCACCGGCGCCTCGCTGAGTTATCAGGTCCATCCCGACCACACCGAACTGGTCGACGAAGTGATCGATTGGTACGACGGTGTGGCGGCCGGCCTCGATCGCACGGTGTTGCCGACGGCCGCCGAGGAGTTCGCCCTGAAGCGATGGGCGGCGCACGGCTATGAGACCGACGTGGAGGCGCTCGGTGACACCGGCGACTGGACCCAGCTCAACGAGCGGGACCTCACCGATGTGGAGCGGCCGGTGCCGCCGGCCGGATTCCGGTTCCGCACCGCCGACGAAGCCGGACCGGAGGCCGCGGTCCGGGCCCATGTGGACGCCTGGACTCCCTCGTCGTACACGGCCCAGAACTACAAGGATGTCCGGCAGACGGCGGCCTATCGCGGCGACCTTCACGTCCTGGTGGAGGCGCCGGACGGAACAATGGCATCCTCGACGATCATGTGGCTCGACAAGGCGAACCAGACTGTCGAGTTCGAGCCGGTCGGAACGCATCCGGACTACCGGCGGCTCGGGCTGGCAAGGGCGATGATGCTGCACGGGATGCATCTGGCGCGGGCGGCCGGGGCCACTCATGCGACGGTCGTCTGTCTGGGTGCGCCGGGGCATCCCGAGGCGCGCGGGCTGTACTGCGGCCTCGGGTTCCGGGAGCTCTCGCGGGACGCGCCGCTCATCAAAGCCAGGACCGCGGGCTGAGGACCGGTCGTTCGGGCAGTCGCTGGTCAAGCCACGTTGGCTCGGGCGACGGCCTGACGTGGTACAGGGCACTCGAGCCCGCCCGCACGATCGGCCTCCCCGCAGGTCAGGTGGTGTCGGGCGGCTCGCGCCGGGGCCGGAACCAGGCCGTCACGGCTTCAGCTTGTCGGCCTCCCGGACTTCGTGGAGGTGGATGAGGACGTCGAAAGACTTGGCGATCGCGACATCGCGCGGTGCGGCGGGGAACTGGGTGCCGAGGTTGAGCGTGGGCCTGGCGGTGTTCAGCCAGTCGCGCGCGGCAGCCGGGGCGGTGCGGACGTCGAGGTAGAAGTCCCGGTAGCGGACCTTGTCGAGGGTGGCCTCGTTCCGGTCGGGCTCGGCGGCGGGAACGGTGAACTTCTTCCACTCGCCGCCCAGCGCGGCGTCCTTCGACAGGAAAGAGCCCTGGTTGAAGGTGAAGCCGATGGGGAGGTAGTTCTTGCCCATCGTGTCGCGCAGGAACGACCCCTGCGTCTTGGAGTACGTCTCGGGGTCGCTGGCGATGTAGGCGACATGGTCGTTGTGCGCGGACAGCAGCACCTTCTGGCCGGTGCGCTGCTGCCACCAGGAGACGTTCTGGGCCATCACCTCGTCGCGGAAGCGCTGGGAGGCGGCGTTCGACTCCGGGTCGTCGGGGTTCAGGGTGAGGAACTTGGCGGTCTGGGCGACCGACCGGGCGTTCTGCTCGGCCCAGTCGAACGCTTCACCGCCGGGGCCCTTCAGACCGCTGACCAGCTCCAGGGCCTGCTGTGCCTTGGCGGCGAGCTGCTGCCGTTCCGCGAGCGGCTTGCCCAGGTAGGCGAAGACGTCATCGATCGGGCGCAGGCCGGTGTAGAGCTCGTTCAGCCGCGGCAGCGCCTCCGGGTTGTTCTTCTGCACGTAGCCGGTCACCCGGCCGAAGAACTCGTCGCTCAGTGTGGGGGCGCCGATGTCGTCGCCCATGAAGTGGACGGTGCGGCCCGGGTGGTGGCGGTTGTAGTCCCGCATCCACTCGATGAGGCTGACGAACTCCTCGCGATCCCAGGGCGAGTTGGTGAGCGTCTCCTTGGCGATCTTGCGGGCGTCACCCTTGCCGGTCTGGAGGTAGTCGTCGATCTGGAGCCCGGCGGACCAGCTCAGCTCCAGGGCGAAGGTGGTGAAGCCCTTCTTCTCGACGAGGTGGCGGAAGACCCGCTCCTTCATGGCGAAGAACTCGTGGGAGCCGTGGGTGGCCTCGCCGAGGCCGACCACCTTGGCGTCGCCGATCATCGAGCCCAGGGCTCGCAGGTCGGCCGTGTTCCCCCCGGGCTCGGTCGAGCGCAGCGGGTGGGCCGCCCGCTCCAGTGCGCCGACCGGGTTCTGGTCCCTGCCGGCCGTGTCGGCCGAGGCCGCCTGCACCGCCACAGGAGCGAGGAACGCTCCCGTCGCGACCGCCGCCGTCGCCAGCAGTACCCGTCGGCTGATCCGCTTCCGGTGCCTAGCCATGTTGTTGCCTCTCAACTTGCGTATTACAACTTGAGAAGGATCATTGCCTGCGATTCCACTGCCGCGCGCTGGGAGAAGCCTCCGACTTTTCCGGGGGGATAGCCCCCGGAAAAGTCGGAGGGCAGCGCCCGCTCGCGCACTCGATCGGGTGGACGTTTCCGGCCATAGGTGCGGTTTGGGTGAGAAATGCCCTCGCCGAACGCGATCATTCGGCGGTGATCTCAACAATCCGGACGGCCCACCGTCCCAAGTCTCTGCTCCCGGCCGGGCTCGGTGCACTCACCGTGCTCTCCCTGCTCCCGGCGATCCCGGCCACGGCCGCACCCGTGAAGGATCCCTCGGCACGGCCCGCCGCGCACACGTCACCCCGCGCGGTGACGCAGGCGGAGCGCAGGACCGCCGCGTACCTCGACTCATTGCGCAACAAGCCCGAGAGGCTGAGGGCCTTCTTCAAGGCGCTGCCCAAGGGGGGCGACCTCCACAACCACCTGTCGGGCGCGGCACAGACCGAGTTCCTGATCAAGCTCGCGGGCGAGAAGGGGCTGTGCATCGACGCGACGATGACGGCTGTCGCGCCGCCGTGCGGACCGGGCAAGCGGCCCGCCATCGACGCGCAGACGGACGCCGCCTTCCGGCAGCAGATCGTCCGGGCCTGGTCCATGCAGGATTTCCCTGCCGACCAGTCCGGGCATGACCACTTCTTCGACACCTTCGGCAAGTTCAGCCTGGCGACCTGGGACCGCGGCAAGCTGCTCGCCAATGTGGCCGACACCGTGGTCGAGCAGAACCAGTTCTATCTGGAGACCATGGTCACCCCCGCGTCGGAAAGCGCCAAGAAGCTTGCCGACGCCGTGGGTTACGACGCCGACCTGGCGGCGTTCCACCGCAAGCTTCTGGCCGGCGGGCAGCTCGACCGGGTCGTGGACGATGCGGTCAAGGAGGCCGACGACGCCAATGCCCAGTTCCGGGTGGCCGCGCACTGCGACACCGCGCGCCCCGACCCGGGCTGCCGGCTCCCCGTCAGGTGGATCTCCCAGGTCTCCCGCGGCAGCACCCCGGCGCGGGTGTTCACGCAGATGGCGGTCGGCATGCGGCTGGCGGAGCGCGACCCGAGGTTCGTCGCGGTCAACCTCGTACAGCCCGAGGACGGGGAGAGCGCGCTGCTCAACTACAGCCTCCAGATGCGGATGCTGAACTATCTGCGCGGCCAGTACCCGGGCGCCCACCTCACCCTGCACGCCGGTGAGCTGGCCCCCGGCCTGGTCAAGCCCGAGGACCTGACGTTCCACATCCGCGAGGCCGTACTCGTCGCCGGTGCCGAACGCATCGGACACGGCGTGGACCTGGTCCACGAGGACGACTGGCGGCAGCTCGCCCGGACGATGGCGCAGCGCAAGGTGGCGGTCGAGGTGCCGTTCAGCAGCAACAAGCAGATCCTCGGCATCGCGGGCGACGACCACCCGTTCAACGCGTACCGCCGCTACGGCGTCCCGGTGGTCCTGTCCACCGACGACCCGGGGGTCTCGCGGATCGATATCAGCCACGAGTACCAGTACGCCGCCAGGACGTACGACCTCCGCTACACCGAGCTGAAGGACCTGGCCCGCGCCTCGCTGGAGTACGCGTTCCGCAACGGCCGCAGCCTGTGGGCCACCGGCTCCGCCCCCTCCGGCTACCGCCTGGTCGACGCCTGCCGCAGCGACCGGCCGGGCACCGCCCACCCGAGCGCGCGCTGCGCCCGCTACCTGGCCGACAACCCGAAGGCGGCGACCGAGTGGCGCCAGGAGACGGCCTTCGCCACCTTCGAGAGCCGTCACCGTTAACCGAACAACACACGTCCGGGGCCGGGGCCCGGGCCCGGACGTGTCTGCGCTACTCCGCCGGAGCCGACCAGAGGTGTCCGAGCGTGCCCAGTACGAGACGGCACACGTCGTCCGGATCGGCACCGGCCAGGGGTTCACGTGCGACGACCGTCCGCATCAGGCCGATGCCGAGAAGCCATGCCATGGCGAGATCCGCACGCAGGGCGCCGTCCTCGGTGCCGGAGAGCCCGGCCAGCGCGCCCTGGTACTCCTCGCCCAGCTTCCGCAAGGTTCCGGCCGCCTCGTCGCCCCGACCGATGGACCGCAGATAGACCTCCAGAGAGCGGTCCTCCGTCCCCCCGTCCGAGCTGCGGGTCAGCATCGAGCGCAGGGCGGTCTCGAAGAGCTCCTCGGGCGGCGTCGCCCGCACCTGCTCGAGCCCGCCCTGTGCGACAACCTCCGTGAGCAGCCCTTGCTTGGACCCGAAGTACCGGAACAGCAAGGCCTGGTTGGCCCCGGCCCGCTCCGCGATGCTCCGGACCGTCGTCCCTTCGTAACCCCGCTCCGCGAACAGGTCACGGGCCGCTTCCAGCAGCCGACGACGTGTGGCCGCGGCATCGCGGCGGCGCTCTCCGGACGGCGGCGCGGGGGCGGACTCCATGGCGGATTTCCTCTCGGACGGCCCGTCAGGATATCGGCCGTAAAGCATCGTTGACCGCCCCGGAGGCACACTCCTAACGTTGTAAGCAGCTGCTTACATATCGGAGGCCGCAGTGACGACAGCAGACATCACCCCCCTCACCTACCCCTTCAACACCCCCGACGGGCTCCAGCTCGCCGACGAGTACGAGCGCGTACGCGACCGTCCGGGCCTCTTACGGGTCCAGATGGAATACGGCGAACCGGCCTGGCTCGTCACCCGCTACGCCGACGCCCGGCTCGTCCTGGGCGACCCGCGCTTCAGCCGGGCCGCGGGCGCCTCGCACGACGAGCCCCGGCAGTCCGAGGGGCGGCGCGACGGCGGCATCCTCAGCATGGACCCACCCGACCACACCCGGCTGCGCTCCCTGGTCGCCAAGGCATTCACCGTCCGCCAGGTCGAGAAGCTCCGCCCGCAGGTCCGGGAACTGACCGCGAGCCTCCTCGACGAGCTGGAGGCGGCCGGTCCGCCCGCGGACCTGGTCGATCTCTACGCACTGCCTCTGCCGGTCGCGGTGATCTGCCGCATACTGGGCGTGCCCACCGAGGACCGTCCGCGTTTTCGCGTGTGGAGCGACGCCGCACTGTCGACCAGCTCCCTCACAGCCGAGGAGTTCGACGCCAACCGCGACGAACTGCGCGCCTACATGGCCGAGTTGATCGACCGCCACCGCAAGGGGCCGCAGGACGACCTGATGACGGCGCTCATCGAGGCCCGCGACGGCGGCGACCGGCTCTCCGAACTCGAACTCGTCGATCTGTGCGTGGGCATCCTGGTGGCAGGACACGAGACCACCGCGTCCCAGATCCCCAACTTCGTCCTCACTCTGCTGGACCATCCGGACCAGCTGACCAGGCTCAGGGCCGATCCCGGACTCGTATCGGGCGCGGTGGAAGAACTGCTGCGCTTCGTGCCGCTGGGGAGCGGCGCCGGCCAACCCCGGTACGCCACCGAGGACATCGAGGTCGGCGGCACCCTCGTCCGGGCGGGCAGTCCGGTCCTGGTCGCCATGGGAGCCGCCAACCGCGACGCGCTGCGGTTCACCGCCCCGGGCGTGCTCGACATCGCCCGCGAGGGCAACCAGCACCTCGGATTCGGCCACGGCGTCCACCACTGCCTGGGCGCCCCGCTGGCCCGGCTGGAACTTCAGGAGGCACTCATCGCGCTCATCAGCCGCTTCCCGGGGCTGCGAGTGGCGGGCGATGTGACGTGGAAGTCCGAGATGCTGGTACGCGGCCCGCGTGTCATGCCGGTCGGGTGGTGACCGGGATGACCTGGAACGTGCGCGTCGACCACCAGCTCTGCCAGGCATCGGGCATGTGCGCCGGGAGCGTCCCCGAGGTGTTCGCGCTGGACGGGGAGCACGCCCGGGCGATCCCCGACGGCATCGAACCGGACGAACGGGTCCTGGACGCCGCCGACATCTGCCCGGCCCAGGCGATCACCGTGCACGACGGGAGCGCCGTCATCGGTCCCCGCCGCGACTGAGCCCCCACAGAGAAGCCGCCCCGTGTCAGGAAGAACGATCCCGGCACGGGGCGGCTGCGTCATCGGCCGAACAGGGCTGTCCTAGCCGAGCCGCTCCATGATCCACTGGGGGCGACCGCCGGGGAGGAGGACCACGCGCCGACCCTCCGTCGTCAGGGAGCCGAACTCACCTCGGTCGAGGGCGATGTCGACCGGCCCTGCCGAGGCGTCGCCCTGGATCGTCCACTGGTCGGGCTGCCTGCCGCACTCGTCCACCCACACGGCCGGCGGGAAGATCCGGATCGGCGAGAGCGCCAGGCAGCGGTTCTCCCCGCGCGCCTCGACGATCTGGGCCAGACCGTTGCCCTGGTTGCGGACCTCCCACACGGTGCCGGGGTTGCAGGGCTCGATGTGGCCGCCCAGCGGGCCTTCGCCACCCGCCAGACACGCGCCGGTGCGCACGTCACGGATGAGGTACGCGCCGTCGGCGGCGTCGGCGGCCTGGGCGGGGGTGGCCAGTGCCGCCACCGCGACGGCGGACGCGGCGAGAGACAGGATCGAACGAATACGCACGGGACTCCTCGAACGAGAGAGAGACATGGAAGACGGGCCGCGTCGGCGGCAGCCCGGAGCCACCAAGATCACAAAGATGTGCGGCCGTTCGCACGCCCCACGGGCCTCCGGCCCGGATCTCCACCCCAACGGCGGCGGCGCACACGAATCACGCACGGCGCACGCGCACCACGTCCGCGCCCCCACGGCCAGGCGAATTTCCCCCGGAGCTCAAGCCTCGAAGTCCGAGCGCTCTTTCCGAGGAATGGGGGGGTGGGCCACTTCCCACCCACCCTCCCCGCCAGGCCAGTTGACTTTTCGTGACCGGCTTGCCACGGATGGTGGCGACGCTCTAGCGTTCCGAATAACGAACGACCGTTCCTAACCAGTGCGCATGAGTGGGTCCTGGACCCACCGATGTGTACTGGGCGCATCCCGAACGGTGTTGGATGCGCTGGGTTCCCGCTTTCTCGTCCCGTTCGGCGGCACGCCTCCAGGGGCGTGGTCCGTTGCGGGTGGGCGGGTTCCCTCACGCCCCCGGGTGCCTGGCCCGGCCTGGGCGGTCCGATGCCCCGCACGATCACTCCGGTCGTGTGGGGGCGGTGCCGTCCTTCCCCAAGCTCTCAACTCCGTTCGAGCAGGGGATACCCCATCCCGGACCGGGTGTCCGAGGGCGCGTCGTCCGATCGCGATGCCGGCGGCATCATGACGGGACATTCTGCGGCGCGGGGTGGCCAGCGGTTTCTGCCAGTGCTGGGCACCCCACAGGGAGGTGTAGGCGGGGTCGACCGCGACAATGCTCAGGCCCTGTTCGGCGGCCATGGAGACCAGCCGGGCCTTGAGCTTTCCGGTCGGAATACCTGAGATCAGCTGCCGGAACCGTTTCCTGCGGCCGTGTTTCTCGCGGGTCTTCTCGGTGGTGAAGTCGAGGTCTTCGATGGCGATCGCGGCGACACCGGCCTGCTTGGCCCAGTGGATCAGCCGGGTCAGTGCGTGGCGGATCTGGGCGTCGCGGTGAGCGGTGGTGCCGGACAGGTCGTAGAAGAACCGCCGGGGCTCGCCGATGGGGTTGCCGTGTGGGTCGAGCTGGTAGGCGGCGAAGTGGTCGGCGTTGGTGTCCACGCCGATCAGGCCCCGGGCGCGGGCGGTCTCCAACGGGATGGTGTGCACAACGGGGCGTTGCCAGGACGCGGTGAGGTACCAGCGGCCACGGCCGGTGTCGAGGTGGATGCGGTAGGCGACGGCCCGGTTCGCGGCGATGCGGTCGGCCCACTCCACGCCCCGGTGCGCGAACCCGATACGAGTGGTGAGGGTGTACCGGCCGTGCTTGGCGTTGGCCAGGTGCGCGAGCGGGGCGGGCAGTTTGATGCTGACCTCGCCGTCCGGGGTGACGCGGATCGTCTCGTTCCCGAACCGTTTCCCGGACTCGCCGTCGGCAGCGATGAACCAGCGTTCCGCCTCCCACCGCTCCCGCCACCGCTCCTCGGCCAGCCGGGCCCGGGTGAGGTGGGCGTCGGCAAGGTGCTGACGGGTGTTGAGGAGGCGTTTGCCGCCCCGCACGACCCGGACGCGTCCGGCCCGCCGGTCACGGACCGCGGCATCGTGCCGGGCTTCCAACGCCGCGAGGCGGCGCGACTTGCGAAACCACTCGCCCTTGGAGCGGTAGCCGCCCGCGGCCCGCTTCGTTCCGGGCTCACCGATCGGGAGGGACAGGCGGTGCCGCAGCGTCCTGATCCCGGCTCCCAACGTCTGGATGTGCGCGGCCTGGCAACGGCGCGCCAGCGCCCACTGATCGTGCGTGGCCTTGGTGATCGCACCGGCGATCCGCGACGACGACAGCGGCGTCAGGCCCCGCTTACGCGACGCCCACGTGTCCGCACTGTGCTCCAGACCATCCGCACAACGGGCCCTGAGATCACGGGAAGCCAGCGCACCCTGATGCTCACCGACCGCACGCAGAACCTTCTCGTCCCGGGGCGTGAGGTGCTTCAGACGACCCCGGACCGCCACCCCGCACGGCCCCGGCACCACGAACGGCGCCGCCAACTCCCGCACACCACCCACCACAACACCCCCTCCCACCAGGCCGGGCACCTGCCACCCAGCCCAACGAGCAGCAACCGCCAAGGTCACCCATTCGGCCCCAGAACCCCCGTTCCCACCCCCACACACCCACCAACAGGACCCACTCCCGCTCACCACAACTCACTTCAACGCAGCAATCCGGCAGCAGCTCGCAACCCCCACGAACCGAGATGCTCGTCGAAGTCACCTCACACGACTCCGACACGCACCGCCGCGACCGCATCGAGAAAGGCCGCGCCTACGCCTACAAGGACATCCCCGTCCACCTCCTCGTCGACCGCGACAACGACACCGTCACGGTCTCCAGCGAGCCGAAGGACGGCGTGTACCAGCAGCGCCCCTCGTATCCGTTCGGCGCCACCGTCCCCCTTCCCGACCCGGTCGGGTTCACCCTCGACACGGACAGGCTCAAGGACTTCGTCCGCTGACCCGCAGGACAGTCCTCCCCCGCCCGTGATCGCCGGATGTCCGAATCCGGCTCCCACCTGGGAGTGGTTTGATCTGCTCCCCCTTCCTGGCCACTACTCCGTGTGTTCATCTTGGCACGCGTTGTAACGAACCAGCCCAAAGGGGAACGAACCATGTCCGAACCGACCCTCGAGCAAATCGTCTCGGAGCTCCACAGCAAGCCCCCCATCACCCTCACCCCCGGCCCCCGCCTGGACGCCGAGAAGCACGGCGCCCTCCCGCTGCCGCCCAGCACCGTGTGGGACCTGCCGGGCGGCACCGCCTGGGTCTACTACGGCGAGGGACACTCGGGCCTCACGCGCCCCGTGATCTTCGCCGACGGATTCAACACCGGGCCGAGCAGCCTGGACTTCTCCTGGGAAATCATGGAGTTCGGCGACTACGCGCTCATCAGCGAACTGCGCCGCCGGGGACACGACGTCATCATCCTCGGCTTCCATGAGCGCAGCGCATCGATTCTGGACAACTCCCGGACCGCGCAGGCCGCGATCCAGTACGCCATCGCGGAGCGGCAGGGCAACGCGTCGCTGGCCGTCGGCGGGTTCAGCATGGGCGGGCTCGTCACCCGGCACGCGCTGGCCAAGATGGAGAGCCAGGGCATCGACCACCAGACCTCTCTCTACTTCTCGTACGACAGCCCGCACCGCGGCGCCTGGATCCCGATCGCGCTGCAGGCGTTCGCGCACTACATCAAGGATCTCGACAGCCGGTTCTCCGACCAGATCAACAGCCCGGCCGCCCGTCAGCTGCTGTGGCGGCACATCGAGAAGTGGGACGGGACGCCGGACCAGAGCGACGAGCGCGCCACGTTCCTCGCGGAGATGGAGGCCATCGGCGAATGGCCGCGGCAGCCGCGGCTGATCGGTGTCGCCAACGGCGTGGCCGACGGCACCGGTACCGATGCGCAGGCCGGCGAACTGGCCCTGGAGGGCAAGGGCCTGTCGGTCGTGGGCACCAAGCTCTACACCCAGTCCCCGGGCGACAACGAACTCGTCGCGAAGCTGCGGGTGGTGACACTGAAGACCAACCAGGCGCACACGTCCGGACTCCCGTCGGTCGACGGCGCACCCGGCGGCTCGCTGGAAGGGTTCGGCATCCTCGCCGACGGGCTCAACGCCCTCAACCCCCTCCTCGGGTTCAAGACCGACGTACGTATCCGCTCGCACTGCTTCGTGCCGGCCGTCAGCGCCGTCGACGTGGGCGATCCGGACACGGACGAGGAGCTGTACAAGGACATCTCCGCGCTCCCGCCGAATGCCGGTGGGCTCGACGAGTTCAAGCTCGCGTCCCACAACGAGGGGCACACCCTTGTGACGGAGGAACTCTGCACCTGGCTCCTCGACCGGCTTCCGTAGTTCCGCAGTCCCGTCGAGCGGGGTATCACGCGCTCACGGTGCTCCGGCGGGCATCGTGGGTGCGTCCACCGCCCCCGCCCCGTACAGAAAAGACATCGGCCCCCGGGACCTGCTGGTCCCGGGGGCCGATGCGGTAAAGCTGTACAGGAACTACCGATCCGTCAGGATCAGAAGTCCATGTCACCGCCCGGCATGCCGCCCGGAGCGGCCGCGGCGGCCTTCTCCGGCTTGTCGGCGATGACGGCCTCGGTGGTGAGGAACAGCGCGGCGATGGACGCGGCGTTCTGCAGGGCGGAGCGCGTGACCTTCGCCGGGTCGAGAATGCCCTCGGCGATCATGTCGACGTACTCGCCGGTCGCGGCGTTCAGACCGTGACCGATCGGCAGGTTGCGCACCTTCTCGACGACGACGCCACCCTCGAGACCACCGTTGACGGCGATCTGCTTGAGCGGGGCCTCCAGCGCCAGCTTGACGGCGTTGGCGCCGGTCGCCTCGTCACCCGAGAGATCCAGCTTCTCGAAGACGGCCGAGGCCTGGAGCAGAGCCACGCCACCACCGGCGACGATGCCCTCCTCGACGGCGGCCTTGGCGTTGCGCACCGCGTCCTCGATGCGGTGCTTGCGCTCCTTGAGCTCGACCTCGGTCGCGGCACCGGCCTTGATGACGGCCACGCCGCCGGCCAGCTTCGCGAGGCGCTCCTGGAGCTTCTCGCGGTCGTAGTCCGAGTCGGAGTTCTCGATCTCGGCACGGATCTGGTTGACGCGACCCTGAACCTGGTCGCTGTCACCGGCACCGTCGACGATCGTGGTCTCGTCCTTGGTGATGACGACCTTGCGGGCGCGGCCGAGCAGGTCGAGACCGGCGTTCTCCAGCTTGAGGCCGACCTCCTCGGAGATGACGGTGCCACCGGTGAGGATGGCGATGTCGCCGAGCATGGCCTTGCGACGGTCACCGAAGCCCGGGGCCTTGACGGCGACGGACTTGAAGGTGCCACGGATCTTGTTGACGACCAGGGTCGACAGGGCCTCGCCCTCGACGTCCTCGGCGATGATCAGCAGCGGCTTGCCGGACTGCATGACCTTCTCCAGCAGCGGAAGGAGGTCCTTCACGTTGCTGACCTTGGAGTTCACGATCAGGATGTACGGGTCGTCGAGGGACGACTCCATGCGCTCCATGTCCGTGGCGAAGTACGCCGAGATGTAGCCCTTGTCGAAGCGCATACCCTCGGTGAGCTCCAGCTCCAGACCGAAGGTCTGGGACTCCTCGACGGTGATGACGCCTTCCTTGCCGACCTTGTCCATGGCCTCGGCGATGAGCTCGCCGATCTGGGTGTCGGCGGCGGAGATGGAGGCGGTCGAAGCGATCTGCTCCTTGGTCTCCACGTCCTTGGCCTGCTCCAGGAGGGCGGCGGAGACGGCCTCGACGGCCTTCTCGATGCCCCGCTTGAGGGCCATCGGGTTGGCACCCGCGGCGACGTTGCGAAGGCCCTCGCGGACGAGAGCCTGGGCGAGAACGGTGGCGGTGGTCGTACCGTCGCCGGCGACGTCGTCCGTCTTCTTGGCGACCTCCTTGACGAGCTCCGCACCGATCTTCTCGTACGGGTCCTCCAGCTCGATCTCCTTGGCGATGGAAACACCATCGTTGGTGATCGTGGGGGCGCCCCACTTCTTCTCAAGGACGACGTTGCGACCCTTGGGGCCAAGGGTGACCTTGACGGCGTCGGCGAGCTGGTTCATGCCGCGCTCGAGACCGCGCCGGGCCTCCTCGTCGAACGCGATGATCTTGGCCATGTGAAGTGGTCCTCCCGGACAGGGGTGGATTTCTCCGGACCGAGTGGCGCCCGCGACGGACGGCCTGCGTGACCGGTGGTTCCTTGCCCCACCGGACCTGCGGGCCTCACCGGCCCGGTCCAAGTTCTGTCACTCTCACCTGGAGAGTGCTAACGCCAATGATTAGCACTCGACCCCCTAGAGTGCAAGCGTCCGCCTCGGGGTGTGGACAACGACAGCCACTCGCGGGTGGCCGCGGACGCGGACGCGCGGAGGGCCCGTACCCCAGGGGGTACGGGCCCTCCGTGCGTGAGTAGTGTCGTTGGCCGACCGCGTCGAGCTCAGCCGACGGCGAGCTTGACCATGTCCGCCTGCGGCCCCTTCTGGCCCTGCGAGATCTCGAATTCAACTCGCTGACCCTCTTCGAGGGTGCGGTACCCGTCCATCTGGATCGCGCTGTAGTGGACGAAAACATCCGCACCACCGTCGACCGCGATGAAGCCGTACCCCTTCTCCGCGTTGAACCACTTGACGGTGCCCTGAGCCATGCCTAACTCCCCTATTACTGGCCCTTGCACAGGACCGCACTTCGCGGACCCGGGTCAGAACTCACCCCCCGACAGGGGAGGGTGCGTGCGCCGGAACGCGTCGACCGCGGCCGAATGTATCTGCCCAACTGCCCTCTGCAACAGGTCAATCGGACGAGAATTCCGGGCAGCACCGAACGCCCGAATATGAGGAATTCATGAGATTCCAGGGCAAGTCGGGCCGGGCAAAGGCGACTTATGGCGCAAGGAGATCGAGCACTTTGGCTGCTTCTTGTCGCGGCCGGGCGCATTCTCATATGCGGGCGGCACGGGCAGCTGGGGGGACTTCCCACACTGTACCGCGCTCAACCATACAGAATTGCCCCCTCCGCTTCTCTCGCAGAGGGGGCAATACCGATAACGCGGTGAAGTCGGACGGACGGTCAGCACCCGCCTGCGACTGCCGGGATGATCGAGATGCCCGCGCCGTCCGGCGTCGCCGTCTCCAGGCCGCCCTCGAAGCGCACGTCGTCGTCGTTGACGTACACGTTCACGAAGCGGCGCAGCTTGCCCTGGTCGTCCAGGACGCGGGCGGCGATGCCCGGGTGGTTCTGCTCCAGGGACTCGATGACCTGGGAGAGGGTCGAGCCCTCGGCCGGGACCTCGGCCTGGCCGCCCGTGTAGGTGCGGAGGATGGTGGGGATGCGGACCTTGACGCTCATGAGGGGTGCCTTTCTTCGGTCTCGGGTGGTCAGCTGGTGGCGAGGCCGGCGGCGCGGAACGCGTCCAGGCTCGGACGGATCGTCGCGGTCGCCTGCGAGGTGGCGGCCACCGCGTCCAGGGTCTTGAGGCCGTCACCGGTGTTGAGGACGACGATGGTCAGCGTCGGGTCGAGCAGACCGGCCTCGATGAGCTTCTTCGTCACGCCGACCGTGACCCCGCCCGCCGTCTCCGCGAAGATGCCCTCGGTGCGCGCCAGCAGCTTGATCGCGTCGACGACCTGCTCGTCGTTGACGTCCTCGACCGCGCCGCCGGTGCGGCGGGCGATGTCCAGGACGTACGGGCCGTCGGCCGGGTTGCCGATCGCCAGGGACTTGGCGATGGTGTTCGGCTTCTGGGGCCGCACGACGTCGTGACCGGCCTTGAAGGCGGTGGAGACCGGGGAGCAGCCCTCGGCCTGGGCGCCGAAGATCTTGTACGGCTTGTCCTCGACGAGACCGAGCTTGATCAGCTCCTGCAGACCCTTGTCGATCTTCGTGAGCTGCGATCCGGATGCGATCGGGATGACGATCTGGTCGGGCAGTTGCCAGCCGAGCTGTTCGCAGATCTCGTACGCCAGGGTCTTGGAGCCCTCGCCGTAGTACGGGCGCAGATTGACGTTGACGAAGCCCCAGCCCTCACCGAGCGGGTCACCGATGAGTTCCGAGCAGAAGCGGTTGACGTCGTCGTAGTTGCCCTCGATGCCGACCAGCTCACCGCCGTACACCGCGGCCATGACGACCTTGCCCTGCTCCAGGTCGTGCGGGATGAACACGCAGGAGCGGAAGCCGGCGCGGGCGGCGGCGGCACCCACCGCGCCGGCGAGGTTGCCGGTGGAGGAGCAGGAGAGGGTGGTGAAACCGAAGGCGCGGGCGGCCTCGACGGCGATGGCGACGACGCGGTCCTTGAAGGAGTGCGTCGGGTTGCCGGAGTCGTCCTTGACGTACAGGCCGCCGGTGACGCCCAGCTCGCGGGCGAGGTTGTCGGCCTTGACCAGCTTGGTGAAACCGGGGTTGATGTTGGGCTTGTCCGCGACATCGGCGGGGACCGGCAGCAACGGCGCGTAACGCCAGATGTTGTCGGGGCCCGCCTCGATGCGCTTCTTCAGCTCGTCGGGGGAGCCGCTCGGCAGGTCGTACGCCACTTCGAGCGGCCCGAAACAGGACGCGCAGGCGAAAATGGGGCCGAGCTCGAAACGCTCGCCGCACTCGCGGCAGGAAAGCGCCGCGGCAGGTCCGAGGTCGACAGCTTCGGCGGAAGAATTGGTGCTTACCGCAACGGTCTGCGTAGCCATGATGGCGAGGCCCTTTCTCCTCATCTTCCTCGCGACGCATTTCGCCGCGAGACGGAATTGGCACCTTCCCCACCTGACCTCGCGGTCGGCAGGAGGGTTGCCGGGACTTCAACGGGCCGTTCCCTCAGTCCCTCTGGATGAGCGCTGTGGCACTGGATCACCGATCCAGGCATTTGTTTGCGGACTGACCCCGACATGCGACGGCCATCCGCGTTGTTCAAGACTGTAACCGAAGCACCGGACAGTTGAGATAGTCGTCCGAACCGCGAGACGGATCACATACAGGGAGTATCGACCGTGCTGGAAGAGGTCGAACGCTGGCTGGCCAGGCGTTCCTGGTCGGCCGCCGACCGCCCGCTGGACCGCATCCTGGCCGCCAAGGCCAGGGACCCGCGCCGCGGGAGCGTGAGCGTCGTACTGCCCGCGCTGAACGAGGAGGCGACGGTCGGCCGGATCGTCGCGACGATCCGGCGCGAGCTGATGGAGAAGGTCCAGCTGGTCGACGAACTCGTGGTGATCGATTCCGGTTCCACGGACGGCACCGCGAGGGTGGCCCGGGAGGCCGGCGCCCGGGTGGTGCACCGGGACGGGATACTCCCCCGGATACCCGCCGTGCCCGGTAAGGGCGAGGTGCTGTGGCGGTCGCTCCTGGTGACCGGCGGTGACATCGTCTGCTTCATCGACGCCGATCTGAAGGACTTCTCGGCGGACTTCGTCTCCGGCGTCGTCGGCCCGCTGCTGACCGACCCGAACGTGCAGTTCGTGAAGGCGATGTACGACCGCCCCTTTGGTGACACCGCAGGTCAGGGTGGTCGCGTCACCGAGCTGGTGGCCCGTCCGCTGCTCAATCTGCACTGGCCGCAACTGGCCGGTTTCGTCCAGCCGCTGGGCGGGGAGTACGCCGTACGCCGCTCCCTCCTCGAACGGCTGCCCTTCCCCGTCGGCTACGGAGTGGAACTGGGCCTCCTGGTCGATGCGCTGCACACGGTGGGTCTGGACGCGCTGGCCCAGGTCGACGTAGGGGTGCGCAAACACCGCCACCAGGACGGGCAGGCGCTCGGCCGGATGGCGGCGACGATCTACCGGACCGCTCAACTCCGCCTGTCCCGCGGTCACTTGGTACGACCTTCGCTCACCCAGTTCGAGCGCGGCGAGGACGGCTTCGTACCGCGCACCCATGCGGTGGACACCGAGGAGCGGCCTCCGATGCGCGAGATCGAGGAGTACGTTTCGCGCCGGGCGGCCTGACGTGGCCTGACTTCGCACGTTTGGGCGGTTCGTGATCTGGCTAGATTCCGCAACATGGTCTCCGCGTCCGAAGCCCAGTCCGCTGCCCAGGTCCTCGTTGCGTCCAACCGCGGCCCGGTGTCGTACACCCTCGCCACGGACGGATCACTCGACGCGAAGCGCGGCGGCGGCGGGCTCGTCTCCGGGCTGAGCGCCGTCAAGGACAAACTGTGGGTGTGCGCCGCGCTCGGCGACGGGGACCGGGAGGCGGTCCGGCGCGGGGTCGGTGAGCAGGGCGTACGGATGCTCGACATCGACGCGGCCGTCCATGCGGACGCGTACAACGGCATCGCGAACTCGGTGCTCTGGTTCGTCCACCACATGCTGTACCAGACGCCGCTGGAGCCGGTCTTCGACGCGGAGTTCCGGCGGCAGTGGGCGTCGTTCGAGACATACAACCGGGCCTTCGCCGAGGCGCTCGCCGAGGAGGCGGGCCCGGGTGCGGCGGTGCTGGTGCAGGACTACCACCTGGCGCTGGTGCCCGGCATGCTCCGCGAGCTCCGCCCCGACCTGCGGATCGGCCACTTCTCGCACACCCCGTGGGCGCCCGTCGACTACTTCCGTCTGCTCCCCGACGACATCGCCGAGCAGTTGCTGCACGGCATCCTGGGCGCGGACCGGGCCGCCTTCCTGACCCGGCGCTGGGCGGACGCGTTCATCGGCTGCTGCACGGAGATCCTGGGCGGCACCGGCCGGACCAGGATCGGGGTGCACGGGCTCGGCGCGGACGCGGACTTCCTGCGCGGGCGCGCGCACGAGGCGGACGTCGACGAGCGGATGGCGGCGCTGCGGGAGCAGGTCGGCCCCGGCCGGAGGACGATCGTACGAGTGGACCGGACGGAACTGTCCAAGAACATCGTGCGCGGACTGTTCGCGTACCGCGCGCTCCTCGAAGAGCGGCCTCAATGGCGTGAGCGCGTCGTCCACGTCGCCTTCGCGTACCCCTCACGGCAGGACCTGGCGGTGTACCGCGACTACACGGCTGAGGTGCAGCAGGTCGCCGACGAGATCAACGCCGTGTACGGCACGGCGGGCTGGACGCCGGTCGTGCTCCACGTGAAGGACGACTTCGCCCGCTCGCTCGCCGCGTACCGGCTGGCCGACGTGGCGCTCGTCAACCCGATCCGCGACGGCATGAACCTGGTCGCCAAGGAGATCCCGGTCGTCTCCGACCACGGCTGCGCGCTGGTGCTGTCGCGGGAGGCGGGGGCGTACGAGGAGCTGGGCAGCGACGCGGTCGTGGTGAACCCGTACGACGTGTCCGCGACGGCGGCGGCGCTGCACGAGGCTCTGACGATGGCGGACGACGAACGGGCCGCACGCACGGAGCGGCTGGCCGCGGCGGCGGTGGCGCTGCCGCCGCAGCAGTGGTTCCTGGACCAGCTGGACGCGCTGCGGCGGGAGTGAGCCGGCGCGGGGCTAGAGCTGTCGCGCCAGGGCTGCCAGGAAATCGACGACGGCTCCCGGGCCGTTCAGCAGCAGGTCGGCCCGCTCGGCCAGTTCGGGCACCTCCGCGCTGCCGCTGCAGACCAGCAGGCCCGGGATGCCGTCGGGGCCCTCGGTGCGGAGCTTCTCCACAGCGGCGTACGCGGCGAGGTCACCCAGGTCGTCACCCGCGTACAGAACGGACTCGGCGTCCAGCTCCCTCACGTACTGCGCGAGCGCCACACCCTTGTCCATGCCCGGCGGCCGCAACTCCAGCACCAGGCGGCCCGGTTCGACGATCAGCCCGTGCCGGGCGGCGAGCTCGCCGAGGGGGCCGCGCAGGGCCTCGAACGCGGCCTGCGGGTCGGTGGCGCGGCGGGTGTGGACGGCGAGCGCCTGGCCCTTCTCCTCGATCCAGGTTCCGTGCCACGAATCGAACCGGCCGAGCACGCCCGGGAGTTCGGCGCGGACCGCGGCTACGCCGGGGTGCGGGGCGGGGGCGTGGACGGTGCCGGACACGGCGTCCCAGCGTTCGGCGCCGTAGTGGCCGAGGACGACGAGGTGGTCGAGTCCCGGTACTCCGGCAAAGCCGCCGTGCCGGACCGCGACGCCGGCCGGGCGGCCGGTGATCACGGCGATGGAGGCCACTTTCGGGGCGAGCGCGACAAGCGCGTCGACGGCGCCGGGGTGGGCGCGGGCCTGTTCCGGGTCCGGGACGATGTCGGCGAGGGTCCCGTCGAAATCGAGCGCGACGACGGCACGGTCCGGGCGCGCGAGGATCGCGGCCAGGGCTTCTCGACCGGGTGGGGTGGTGGGGGGCGGGAGCTCGGACGGGATCTCGCTCGGCGCGGGTACGTGCGGATTGCTGCCCATGGGGCCGAGCCTATAGGCGTACCGCCGGGCACAGCCATGGGCGACGTGGCACAGGGGCGGTGTCCGTGGTGCCGCGGACACGCGGCGGCTGACTACCGCGCAAGCCTGAAACATCGAACGCATAAACCAGCCCAGCCCTGCACATAGCGTCTGTGGAGTGCGGACAGCGATCAGAGCATCGGCCCCCACCCCCACCGGGAGCAGCTCTGATGCGTATGTCTCTTGTCCTTTCCACGGTGATGACGGCTCTCCTGGCAGGCGCCTCCCCGGCCCCCGCCCAAGACTTTCCCGTCGCATCGGGAACGCCGCACACGGCGGACGTCGGCGGCTTCTACACCAATGGCGACCACGTCCACGTATCCAGTACGCCCCCGGCGACGGCATCCGGACACGGCTGGTGGGTGCGGGTGAAGGGTGGCAGGCCGGGCGAGAAGGCCAAGGTGACCATCTGGCTGCAGGCCAAGGACAGGCACGGCAAGTGGAAGTCCGTGGCCAGCGGGTCCAAGAAGGTGAAGCCGACCAAGGGCAAGGCCAGCAGCACCCATCGGGCCAACGCCCGTAAGACGTGCGAGAGCAAGAAGAAGACGCAGTGGCGGAGCCTGATCGACGTGGACATCATCGGCGAGGCCGACTCCCCGGAGAAGGCCGTCACTGCCACGATGACCTTCAACTGCGGCGCGGGTGTGTAGGGGGAAACGATGGATGATGCGGTGCGGGACTCCACTCTGCTCATGGGTGTGCACGGGGTCCTCACCCGGCATCCCTGGCTCGTACCGCCCGCGGGCGCCTCGGAGCCCGACGTCGATGTCTTCGGCCTGGCGGTAAACCGTGCCGAGGTCTACGGGTGGAGCAGCACCGTTCTGGGGGCCGGGATGGAGCTCGGGGGGAGCCGGTGGGGGCACAACGACGCGGGGGGGGACTGGACGCAGGACGGGTGCGTACGGGAGATCGGCTGGCTCCAGGCGGACGTGTCCTCCCACTTGAACCGGCAGCGACTGCCCGTGCTGCCCGTGGCGACGGTCCTTGGCGACGTTCTGCGGCAGGTGGGCGACATCCGTGTCACCGGCGTGCACACCGTCGCACCGGTGCACCTGGCACCGGACCCCGCCGCCGCCCTCCTGTACACCGCCGGTTGGTACGAGCTGGCCGATCCGGGCGCGGCCAGGGAGATCACCGTGACCGTGTCGGGCCGCGAAGCGGAGCTGGCCGGCCGCGCCGGGCGCGTTCGCGACGAGGCGCTGGCGTGCACCTACGGATGCATGACCGTCGAGCCGGCAACCACCGATGTGGACCTCCCGGGCCTGGCCCTGCCGCTGACCGGCGAAATGCAGACCGAAGGGATGCGCCGGGCGCTGGCCTTCCGCTGCCGGGTGCCCGTGTGGTCCCTGGACGCGGCAGCCTGGACCACGGAGGTCTTCGTCGAGGCGCTGCGCGTCACCGGCACCGCGGAGCCCGTCATGATCACCGTCTCCGGCTGAGAGGGTGCGGGCTCAGCGACGCCCCCGCTTCGCGTCGCGGACCCGGCGCAGGCGGTTCACCGTCACCGGGTCCTCCTCCAGCGCGCGGCGGTCGTCGAGGAGCGCGTTCAGCAGCTGGTAGTAGCGCGTGGGCGAGATGCCGAGCTGTTCGCGGATCGCGCGCTCCTTCGCCCCGGGCCCGGCCCACGACTGCCGTTCGACGGCGAGCACGGCACGGTCCCTGGCGGAGAGGCCGATGGGGCCGTCCGTGTCGTCGGGGCCATTCGGGGGGGCGCTCATATCAGCCAACATATCGCCCGGACGGAGAGCCGCCGCCCGTTACTCCGCGTCCTCCGCCGCCCTCGCGTCCTGTGCGATCTTCCCCAGCACGCTCTCGGGGCTCTCGTTCGGCGCGACCGCGTTGCCGATGTTCTCCTTGATCGACTCGCTGGCCCGCGCCCAGGACGTCTTGCCGAACGGGTAGAACTCCGAGTTCGGCAGCGCGGCCAGGAACTTCCACAGCGGCTTGTACTCGGGATCGGACTCCATCGCTGCGGAAGCGCTGTCGGTGACCGGCAGCAGGTCGTACTCGTCGGCGAAGTCGATGACGTTCTTGTCGGTGAACAGATAGTCGAAGAACTTGCCCATCTCCACACGGTGGCCGCGCTGCTTGAAGCCCATGATCCAGTCGGCGACGCCCATCGACCCCTCTGTGGGGCCGCCGGTGCCGGGCAGCGGCACCATGCCGACGGAGACGCCCTTCTTCTCGGCCTCCTGCATCAGCGTCGGGTGACCGTTCAGCATGCCGACCTCGCCGCGCGTGAACGCGTCGAACGCCTTGCCCCGGTCGAGCTTGCCGGGGGCGACGGGGCCCACCAGGCCCTTGTCGACCAGGTTCGTCTTCAGCCAGTCGAACGTCTTGACGTTCTCGGCCGAGTCGATCTCGTACGAGCCGACGTCGTCGATGTAGCCGCCGCCCCCGCTGAGCAGCCACATCATGGTCTCGGCCTGGGACTCCTCCGGACCGAGCGGCAGCGCGATCGGGTATGTCACACCGCGCTGCTTGAGCACCGCCGCGTCGTTGCGTATGTCGTCCCAGGTCTGCGGGGCATCGAGGCCCGCCCGTGCGAAGAACTTCTTGTTGTAGAAGAGCAGCCGGGTGCTGGCGACGAACGGCAGTCCGTACTGGGTCTGGTCCACGCTGCCCGCGTCGGCGAGGTGCGGCAGGAAGTTGGCCTGGGTGGGGATGCTCAGCATCTCGTCGGCCCGGTAGAGCTTGCCGGCCTTGGCATAGTCGGCGTACGCGCCGATCTGGGCGATGTCGGGGGCCTGCCCCTTCTTCACCATCTCGGCGACCTTGCGGTCGACGTCCTTCCACGAATAGACGCTGACATCGACCTTGATGCCGGGATGGGACGCCTCGAAGCCCTTCACGAGCCCGGCCCAGTACTTCTCGGAGCTGTTGGCCGCGCTGTTGCCGTAGTCCGCCGCCACGAGCTTGAGGGTGACATCCCCCGATCCGCTGCCGCTGCCGCCGCATCCCGACAACGTCGCCGTCAATCCCAGTGCGGCCACAGCCGCCGTCAGTCCCAAGTAGCGCCGCTGCACAGCCAGTCCGTCCTCGTCCATTTGCGTCATCCGCGCCGGCCACGTCCTCGTGGGGCCTCCGGATGAGCTGCGATCCTCCCCCGAGCACTCGTCGAAGGTCTACGCCACTGGTGTATCGCTTTGGCAACGCACCCGGACTTGGCCACACTCACATGGCCAGGTCGTAGGGATTCCGCCCGCCTGGGACGGACCGCATACGGGATATGCGTCGCCGCCCAGGACGCGAAAGCGGAGGACCAGTGCACCCAAGACCGTTCGGAGCGTGCCGGTGAGACAGGACTCGCTCCTGCTCACTGCCCAGGAACGGTACGACCCGGACCACCCGCGCTCGCGCAACGTGATCCTTATCGTCCTGAGCCGTCCGAAAGGGCCCTGAGCCGGTTGCGGAGGTGTCGCGGGCGCGATTTTGTATGAGTACGCAACAAACCGCGATAGTGGACTAGACCTATTAGGGTTCGTCGGGCGAAACTGTTTCCCGTGAAACACGTCATCGCCCTCGATGTGGGCGGCACCGGAATGAAGGCCGCACTGGTCGGGGCCGACGGCGCCCTGTTGTACGAGGCGCGGCGGGCGACCGGCAGAGAACGCGGTCCCGACGCCGTAGTGGAGTCTATCCTCACCTTCGCCGCAGACCTGCGGGCGTACGGCGAGGAGCACCTCGGCGAAAGCGCCGTCGCGGCCGGTGTCGCCGTGCCCGGCATCGTCGACGCCGAGAACGGGATCGCGGTCTACGCCTCGAACCTGGGCTGGCGCGACGTACCCATGCGGGAACTGCTCGGCGAGCGGCTCGGCGGTGTCCCCGTCGCACTCGGCCACGATGTGCGCACCGGCGGACTCGCCGAGGGCCGGATCGGCGCGGGCAAGGGCGCCGACCGCTTCCTCTTCGTACCGCTGGGCACCGGGATCGCCGGGGCCATCGGCATCGCGGGCACCATCGAGTCCGGCGCGCACGGGTACGCGGGCGAGATCGGCCACATCGTGGTCCGGCCGGACGGCCCGGACTGCGGCTGCGGCCAGCGCGGCTGTCTGGAGACCCTGGCGTCCGCCTCCGCGGTGACCCGGGCCTGGGCCGCGGCGTCCGGAGATCCGACGGCGGACGCCGCGGACTGCGCGAAGGCCGTGGAGTCGGGCGACCCGGCGGCCGTGGAGGTCTGGCGGAACGCGGTCGACGCGCTCGCCGCCGGGCTGGTCACCGCGCTGACACTGCTCGACCCCAGCACGCTCATCATCGGTGGCGGTCTCGCCGAGGCCGGGGAAACCTTGTTCACACCACTCCGTGCGGCCGTCGAGGAACGTGTCACGTTCCAGAAGCTGCCCCACATCGTCCCGGCGGCCCTCGGGGACACCGCCGGATGCCTGGGCGCAGGGCTGCTCGCCTGGGATCTTCTCTCCACGGAGGTATCCGCCTGATGGCCGGACGCGCAGACAGCACAGTTCTCGCAGGTGCCCGGGTGGTGCTTCCCACCGGAACCGTCGAGGACGGCCGGGTGATCGTCGAGGGCACCCGGATCGTCGGCGGTGCGGCGGAGGGCGCCGGCGCCCCGTGGAATCCACCCACCGACAGCAACCCCCCACGCCCCCCGGCCGCGTCCACCCCGTACCCGGATGCCACCCGGACCATCGACCTGAGCGGCCATTGGGTGGTCCCGGGCTTCGTCGACATGCACAACCACGGCGGCGGCGGCGCGTCCTTCACCTCCGGCACCGTCGACGAGGTCCTCACCGGCATCCGCACCCACCGCGAGCACGGCACCACCACGCTGGTCGCCTCCACCGTCACCGGCGAGATGGACTTCCTCGCCCAGCGGGCCGGTGTCCTGTCCGAGCTGGTCGAGCAGGGCGACCTGGCCGGTATCCACTTCGAGGGGCCGTTCATCTCACCGTGCCGCAAGGGCGCGCACAGCGAGGATCTGCTGCGCCACCCGGACCCGGCCGAGGTCCGCAAGCTGATGGACGCGGCGCGCGGCACCGCGAAGATGTTCACGCTCGCCACCGAACTCCCGGGCGGCATCGAGTCGGTGCGGCTGCTCGCCGAGCACGGGGTGATCGCCGCGATCGGGCACACCGACGCGACGTACGAGCAGACCGTCGAGGCGATCGACGCGGGCGCCTCCGTCGCCACCCACCTCTACAACGCGATGCCCGGCCTCGGCCACCGCGCGCCCGGCCCGATCGCGGCCCTGCTGGAGGACGAGCGGATCACCGTCGAGCTGATCAACGACGGTACGCATCTGCATCCCGCCGCCCTGGAGCTGGCCTACCACCACGCGGGCGCCCACCGCGTCGCGCTGATCACCGACGCCATGGACGCGGCCGGCTTCGGCGACGGCCGGTACCAGCTCGGCCCGCTCGCGGTCGAGGTCAAGGACGGCGTCGCGCGGCTGGTCGAGGGCAACTCGATCGCGGGCTCCACACTCACCCTGGACACCGCGTTCCACCGGGCCGTGACCATCGACCGGATCCCGGTCGGCGATGTCGTGCAGTCCATCTCCGCCAACCCGGCACGGCTGCTCGGCGTGTACGACAAGGTCGGCTCGCTGGACCCGGGCAAGGACGCGGACCTGGTGGTCCTGGACGCGGACTTCACGCTCAAGGGCGTCATGCGCAAGGGCGAATGGATCATCGATCCCCAGATCGGTTGATCTGTCCCGTTATTGACGGCGAGTCGAATACGTAACGAAGAGACGGCGGTTGGTCCGGGGGTCTGGGCCGACCACCGCCTCTTTGACATGATCGCCTGGGAAACAGGCAGAGAAAGCGCGTTCCGTCCAAGGATTCGCGCTCCAGAGCAGGGATCGAGGGAGCGGCCGCGGTGATCCTCACGGTCACACTGAATACGGCACTCGACCTGACGTACGGCGTCCCGGAGCTCGTCCCGCACGCCAGCCACCGCGTCAGCGACATGTCCGAGCGACCCGGCGGCAAGGGCCTCAACGTGGCCCGGGTGCTCTCCGCCCTCGGCCACGAAACGGCAGTCACCGGCTTCGCCGGAGGCTCCACCGGAGCCGTGCTGCGCGAACTGCTGGCCGGCCAGCCGTCGCAGGACGCGGACACGAAGGCCGAAAACGGTGCCACGCCCACCGCCCCGCCGATCAGCGACGCCCTCGTCACCGTCGCCGGGAACACCCGTCGCACGATCGCCGTCGTCGACCGGGCCACCGGCGACACCACCCAGCTCAACGAACCCGGCCCGCTCGTCACCGCCGACGAATGGACCGCCCTCCTCGGCCGGTACGAGGAGCTCCTCACCGGGGCCGACGCCGTCGCCCTCTGCGGCAGCCTGCCGCCCGGCATCCACGTCGGCGCCTACGCCGAACTGGTCCGCCTGGCCCGCACCGCCGGCGTCCCCGTGCTCCTGGACACCAGCGGCGAACCGCTGCGCCGAGGCATCGCCGCCCGCCCCGACCTGATCAAGCCCAACGCCGACGAACTCGCCCAGCTCACCGGCTCCCGCGAGCCGCTGCGCGCCACCCGCGACGCCCGCCGTCGCGGCGCGCACGGGGTCGTCGCGTCACTGGGCCCGGACGGCATGCTGGCGGTCACCCCCGACGGCGTCTGGCAGGCGTCCCCGCCGGCCAAGGTCCTGGGCAATCCGACCGGTGCGGGCGACTCCGCGGTGGCCGGGCTGCTGTCCGGCCTCGTCGAGGGCCTGAGCTGGCCCGACCGGCTGCGGCGGGCGGTGGCACTGTCGACGGCGACCGTGCTCTCCCCGACGGCCGGTGACTTCGACCGCGCGGCGTACGAGGAGCTGCTGCCGCGCGTCGGCATCGAGGAACACACCACGGCGGCCTGAGGCCGCGCCCGTCCCGGACCCGCGTTCAGCTGGTTCGAAGAAGTAACAAGAGGTCAGCATGCCGCTCGTGAGCACCGGTGAACTCGTCTCCGCCGCCCAGGCCGAGGGACGCGGGATCGCCGCCTTCAATGTCATCACGCTGGAGCACGCGGAGGCCATCGCGGCCGGAGCGGAGCGGGCCGGGGCGCCCGCCATCCTGCAGATCTCCGAGAACGCCGTGAAGTTCCACGGCGGGCGGCTCTCCGCCATCGCCGCCGCGGCCGCCGCCGTCGCCCGCACCTCCGGCGCCCCCCTCGCGCTCCACCTCGACCATGTCGAGTCCGCGGACCTGCTGCACCAGGCGCACACGGAGGGCTTCGGCTCGGTGATGTTCGACGCCTCCAAGCTGCCGTACGAGGAGAACGTGCGGGCCACGGCCGAGGCGGTGGCGTGGGGTCATGAGCGCGGCATCTGGATCGAGGCCGAGCTCGGCAAGGTCGGCGGCAAGGAGGGCGAGGCCCCGCTCGACGCCCACGCCCCCGGCGTCCGTACCGACCCGGCCGAGGCCGCCGCGTACGTCCGCGACACCGGGGTGGACGCGCTGGCCGTCGCGGTCGGTTCCTCGCACGCCATGACCGAGCGCACCGCCGCCCTGGACCACGAGCTGATCGGCCGGCTGCGCGACGCCGTCCCGGTCCCGCTGGTGCTGCACGGCTCCAGCGGTGTCCCGGACGACGAGATCCGCCAGGCCGTCGCCTCCTCCGGCATGGTCAAGATCAACGTGGGTACGGCGCTGAACACGGCGTTCACCGGCGCGGTGCGGGCGTATCTGGCCAAGAACACCACGGGCGTGGACCCGCGCAAGTACATCGCGCCGGGGCGCGAGGCGATGGCCGCGGTGGCCGCTCACTTCCTGGAGCTCGTATCCGGCGCCACACGCTGACCCACACCGGCGCTTGATTGCCAGCGGCCGAATCCCTCCGCTGTCGTCAGATCTGGTGTTTCAATGCGGTCGCGAGTTCCCGGGAGATCACCGCCACCCACCCGGAGCAGCAACCACGGGGACGACTGCGCTATCGAATCAGGCCCCGCCTCACGCACCTGGCGTGAGGCGGGGCCTTCTGCTCCTCGGTACTCGCCCCGCGCCCCGTGGAGACGCGTCGGGAGGACTCAGCCCTTGTTGGGTGTGACCTCGACCCAGTCGAGGATCACGTCACACTGATTTCCCTCTTGGCACGAGATGCTGATCTCGTTCTCGCCCTTCATCAGGTTGACCGGCGCCCAGGTGGTCTGCCAGTTCTTCTCCCAGTTCGGGTCCGAGGAATGGACGAAGTTCTTGAGCCCGATCGGCTGGGAGTTCGGCTTCCCATTGACCGTCAGCGTGGCGTTGGCGTCCTTGGCGGGGATTGCGTAGCGGACCGTCAGGCGGTACGAACCGCCGGTGGGCATGTTCGCCCTCCACGTCGCGGACGACCCGACCGTGTTGAAGCCGGTGACATACGACCCGTTGGGGCCTTCCGCACCATTGATGGCCTTGTCGACGGTGGCCGAACCGCCGAGCTTCAGCGTCGCCGCGTCCTGCTTGGGGAGCTCGGCCGGGGCCTCGGAGTTCGCGGACTCCTTGGGCTTCGGGGACTCCTCGACCTGGGTGCCGGGTCCGGCGGAGGCGGTGGCCTCGTCCTTCTTCTTGTCCTTGTCGCCGTTGCCCGTGAGCAGCGCGGCGCCGATGCCGATGAGCACGACCAGGACCACCGCGACGGCGCCGATCAGCAGGCCCTTGGTGTTCGGGCCGCCCTTGCCGGGGCCGCCGGCGCGGCCGCGGCCGCCCTGCTGCGGGACCTGCGCGGTGGGGGCACCGCCGGGGTACGTCTCCGGGGCGGCGTACTGCGCGTTCGGCTGGCCGTACGGCTGCTGGTGCGGCACCTGCTGCCCGTACTGGCGCTCGCCGACTGTCCGCACCTGGTTGTACGAGGTCCGGGGCACGCCGGGCTGTGGGGCCGCCGGAGGGTAGCCGTAGCCGCCCTGCCGTGGCGGCTGGGCGCCTGCAGCCTGTCCGTCCTCGTACAGGTAGCCGAACGGATCGTCGTCCTCGGGTGTGTTTGCGCCGTTGTTCCCGGCCGTCATCCCTGGGTCACTCCTCACCATGTCGCCAGCCGTCGCCGAAAATTGCCAGCCGTGGCCGACCGGCCGAGCCTACCCCGAACGGACCGCACCAAGAATTGCCGTCGCACGTCCTGGAACCGCGACGGGCTGCGGGAACAGCGCCGCCGTGAACGTCAGCCGGCCCTGCGGTGAACCTTCGCCCGGGACCGCTTCTCCACGTACATCCGCTGGTCGGCGGAGCGCAGTACCTCTTCGGCGGTCATGCCGCACTCGGCCCAGCCGATGCCGAAACTCGCCCCGACGCGCACCGCCCGGCCATCGACCCGAATGGGCGGAATGATGGCGTTACGGAGGCGTACGGCCAGGTCCGCGGCGTCCGCGGCACCGAGTCCGTCGGCGAGAACGACGAATTCGTCACCCCCGAGCCGGGCGACGGTGTCGCCGTCACGGACACAGGTGGTGAGACGGCGGGCCACCTCGATCAGTACGGCGTCACCGGTGTGGTGGCCGAAGCGGTCGTTGATCGACTTGAAGCCGTCGAGGTCGCAGAAGAGGACCGCGAGGCCCTTGGACCCGTCGTCGTTCTCGGTGTCGGGTGCGACGGAATGCACATGGTGGTCGTACGGGCCGCCGGGCGCCGCGTCCACGTCGTAGCCGTGCGTCCGCGTGTCCGGATCGTCGACGTCGCCGTAGGCCGCGTCCAGCGCCTCCACCGGGGTGGTGGCCACCGAGTGCGGGCGCTCGCAGAGCCGGGAGCCGAGCCGGGAGCGCAGCTCGGCGCTGTTGGGCAGACCGGTGAGCGCATCGTGCGAGGCGCGGTGCGCGAGATGCAGCTCGTGGCGCTTGCGCTCCTCTATGTCCTCGACATGGGTGAGCAGGAAGCGCGGGCCGTCCGCGGTGTCGGCGACGACGGAGTTGCGCAGCGAGACCCAGAGGTAGGTGCCGTCCCGCCGCCCGAGCCGCAGCTCGGCGCGGCCGCCCTCGGCGGAGGTGCGCAGCAGGGTACCGATGTCCTCGGGGTGGACGAGGTCGGCGAAGGAGTAGCGGCGCAGGACGGACGCGGGGCGGCCGAGCAGCCGGCACAGGGCGTCGTTGGTACGCAGCAGCCGACCGTGCTGGTCGCCGCCCATCTCGGCGATGGCCATGCCGCTGGGCGCGTACTCGAAGGCCTGCCGGAAGGACTCCTCGCTGGCCCGCAGCGCCTGCTGTTCACGCTCCAGACGGACCAGGGCGCGCTGCATGTTTGCTCTCAGCCGGGCGTTGCTGATCGCAATGGCGGCCTGTGATGCGTACATCTGGAGCGCCTCACGGCCCCAGGCACCGGGGCGGCGGCCGTTACGCGGGCGGTCGACGGAAATGACGCCCAGGAGATCGAGGCCGCCGCCGGACGCGTACATAGGGGCGTAGAGCCGGTCCTCGGGGTGCCACTCGTCCTCGAAGCGGGGTTCGGGACCCTCGGTGTGCCACTGCGGTACGTCGTCGTCGAGGAGGACCCAGCCGTCGGTGTGCGGTATGAAGCGGAGCTCGTCCCAGGCCTCACCCATCGAGAGCCTGCGCTCCCAGGAGCTGCGCGAGCCGACGCGGCCGGTGATCAGGGCTTCTGCCGCGCTGCTGCCGGCGAAGGCGGCGACGACGAGATCGCCGTCGGGGCGGACCAGGTTCACGCAGGCCAGCTCGTAGCCGAGACCGGCGACGATTCCGTCGGCCACGGTCTGCAGTGTGTCGGCCAGACTCCGCGCCGTATTGAGATCGGCCACGGCCTGGTGCAGTTGCCGCATCGTCGCAAGACGGACGTACGGCTCCGACTCGGCCTCCATTGCTCGCACTCCCCGAGACCTCGACAGCACTCCAGGTTTCATATCGACGTACTGGCTTCAGTGTCACGGCCACTGAATCACAGTGAGCTGTGCAGTCGGTACACAGGGTCAGCAAATACCGCACTCTGTGACTCAAGTCACAACAGATGGTGAAGGGGCCGGAGAGCCGTGCGGATGCGGCCCATCCTTTTCTTGAACGCAAATCCGTACGTTGCGGTGCCGGGCCGCCGCCGCCGCCATGGACCGTGGGTCCTAGGACCAGGCTGGTCCCCTGGTCCGATGCGACGTCACGGCATCCACGGCTAGCGTGCCCGGTGTGTTGCAGACGAAGCCCCCCGCCCCGCGTTCCCAGCCCATCCCCCATGCTGAGGGGGTGAGCAACGATGAGTTCCGAGGCGCCCTCGCCCGGCTGGCCGCCGGAGTCGTGCTGATCACCGCCGAGGAGCCGCCGCTCGACGAGAACGGGCGCGGTGAGGACGTCGGGATGACGGCGACCGCTTTCATGTCGGTGTCGCTGGACCCGCCACTGGTCATGGTCAGCCTGCGCAACGACTCACGGATGGACGACCTGCTGTCCGAGCAACCGCTGTGGGCGGTCTCCGTACTCGCCGAGGGCCAGCGGCACATCGCCGGCCGGTTCGCGATGAAGGGCCGGATCAGCGACCGGCTGCTGTTCGAGGACATCCCCTGTACAAGGGGGGAGATCAGCCATGCACCTCTGGTCGGAGACGCACTGGCCACGCTGGAGTGCCGCACCGAGCAGCGGGTCCTGGCGGGTGACCACACGCTGGTGATCGGCCGGGTGCTGAGCGCGGCCCTGCCGAGCGGGGACGGATCGCCGCTGACGTACTTCCGGGGGCGCTACCGGCAGCTGGGGTGAGGGGGCGGCATCGCGCGGGCGCGGCTACCAGTCGCGGCCGGAGCGGGCGCGGCTACCAGTCGCGGCCGGAGCGGCCGCGCTTCGTCTCGCCGCGCTGCTTCTTCTCCCGCAGGCGGCGTTCGTTGATGCCGCGCGGAATCCTGGTCTTCCGGCGTGGCCTGGGGGGCGGCGCCGTGGCCTCGGCCAGCAGGGACGCGAGCCGTACGAGAGCCGTCTCGCGATTGCGCCACTGGGAGCGGTGCTCGGACGCCCGTACCGTGATCACCCCGCCCACGAGCCTGCTCTCCAGCCGCTGGAGCGCCCGCTCCTTCCACACCTCGGGAAGCGACTCGGTCGCCGCGAGGTCGAAGCGGAGCTCCACCTGGGAGTCGCTGGTGTTGACGTGCTGCCCGCCGGGCCCGGAGGACCGCGAGAAACGCCACATGAGCTCGGCCTCCGGCAGGGAGACCGAACCGCGGATGACATAGGGCCCGGACATGGCACCCATGTTCCCCGGCCCATGGGGTGTTCGTCACCTTCTTTTGCCGTACGGACCGTACGGACCGTACGGACCGAGCGGGCCGACCGGGCCGACCGGGGGACTTCGGTAAAGAAAGTAAAGGGAGCAGGAACCTCTCGGTCCCTTGTCCGCGTTATGACCTGTGACGGTAGCTTCGTGAACGCATGAAGCCCGCAATCGACGATGAAAGGGACTTCCCATGGCTGTAAGCCTGTCCAAGGGCGGCAACGTCTCGCTCACCAAGGAGGCCCCGGGCCTGACCGCCGTCACGGTCGGCCTCGGCTGGGACGTCCGCACCACCACCGGCACCGACTTCGACCTCGACGCCTCGGCGATCGCGGTCAACCCGGGCGGCAAGGTCGTCTCCGACGGCCACTTCGTCTTCTTCAACAACAAGTCGACGCCGGACCAGACCATCGTTCACACCGGTGACAACGTCACGGGCCAGGGCGAGGGCGACGACGAGCAGATCAACGTCAACCTGGCGGGCCTGCCGGCCGACGTCGACAAGATCGTCTTCCCGGTCTCGATCTACGACGCCGAGACCCGCAGCCAGAACTTCGGCCAGGTTCGCAACGCGTTCATCCGCATCATCAACCAGGCCGGCGGCACGGAGATCGCCCGTTACGACCTGAGCGAGGACGCCGCCACCGAGACCGCCATGGTCTTCGGCGAGCTCTACCGCAACGGCGCGGAGTGGAAGTTCCGCGCGGTCGGCCAGGGTTACGCCTCGGGCCTGCGCGGCATCGCCCAGGACTTCGGCGTCAACATCTGACGCAAGAGCTCATCACGCAGAAGCCCCCGGCCGGTCCTTAGGTTCTAGTGGTCGTCGCAACACCCCAGTTCAAGGGGTGCGATGGACTTCGAGATCCGCAAGAACAGGACGCCGGGGGCTTCTGCGTGCGCGCCGACCGGGCTCGAGCCAGGGCCGTTATGCATAAGACCGACCGGCCGGCCCGATGTCCACTACTCGTCAGCGCCGGCCCCGCGGCCCTTCACACGCCGCGCACATGCTCCGCACCGCCAAAGCTGCGCGCGGCGTTTCGGCACGCGGAGTTCCGGGCCGCCGTCACCCGCCGGACTCCGCCGAATAGCGAACACAAGCGCATCCCATTCGGACAAGAAGTGGTCAAAAAAATGTGAGGTATTTGTTAGTACACCGTCAATGCCGGTCATTCGGTGGCACGCTCTCGGCTCGTAACCCCCCACGGAACGAGCAACGGAGAACGCATGACCCCCCACATGAACACCCGTCGCGCCGCAGCCCTGGCCGCCGTGGCCGCGATGGTCGTCGTCGGCGTCCAGACCGGTGCGGCAAACGCCGCGCCGGACAACGGCAATGACGGTCCCTCCGCCTCTCGCAGCGCCGCCGCCTTCGGCGCGAACAGCGCCTCGCAGCGCACCGCCGCCATCAAGTCGGCGCAGTCCGACGCCTCTTCGACCGCCGACTCCCTCGGGCTCGGCAGCCAGGAGAAGCTGATCGCCCGTGATGTGATCAAGGACGCCGACGGCACCGTCCACACCCGCTACGAGCGCACCTACGCCGGCCTCCCGGTCATCGGCGGCGACCTCGTCACCCACACCGCCCGCAGCGGAAAGCTCAAGAGCGTCACCAAGGCGACCGGGGCCCGGATATCCGTGCCCTCGACGACGGCGAAGATCAAGACCGCGGCGAGTGGCCGCAAGGTGATCTGGGCGAGCGGCGGCAAGCCCGTCCTCGCCTTCGAGACGGTGAAGACCGGGGTGCAGAAGGACGGCACGCCGAGCAGGCTGCACATCATCACCGACGCGACCACCGGCAAGAAGCTCCAGAGCTACGAGGCGATCGAGACCGGCGTCGGCAACAGCCAGTACAGCGGCAAGGTCGACCTGACGACCACCGCGGCCGGCTCCGGTTTCGAGCTGACCGACGGCGACCGCGGCGGCCACAAGACGTACGACCTCAACCAGGGCGAGAGCGGCACCGGTGACCTCGTCACGGACGACGACGACACCTGGGGCGACGGCACCGGCAACGACCGCCAGACCGCCGCCGTCGACGCCGCCTACGGTGCTGCGAAGACCTGGGACTTCTACAAGTCGGCGTTCGGCCGCGACGGCATCGCCGGTGACGGCAAGGCCGCGTACTCGCGGGTCCACTACGGCGACGGGTACGTCAACGCGTTCTGGGACGACAGCTGCTTCTGCATGACGTACGGCGACGGCGCCGACAACAAGAGCGCCCTCACCGCTCTCGACGTCGCGGGTCACGAGATGAGCCACGGCCTGACCGCGGCCACCGCCAACCTCGACTACGCCGGGGAGTCCGGCGGCCTGAACGAGGCGACCAGCGACATCCTCGGCACCTCGGTGGAGTTCGCCGCCGACAACAGCACGGACGTCGGCGACTACCTCATCGGCGAGAAGATCGACATCAACGGCGACGGCACCCCGCTGCGCTACATGGACAAGCCGAGCAAGGACGGCGGCTCCGCGGACTACTGGGACAGCAGCGTCGGCGACCTCGACGTGCACTACTCCTCCGGAGTCGCCAACCACTTCTTCTACCTGCTGTCCGAGGGCAGCGGCGCGAAGACGATCAACGGCGTCGACTACGACTCCCCGACCATCGACGGCTCGACGGTCACCGGCATCGGCCGGGACAAGGCCGTCCAGATCTGGTACAAGGCCCTCTCCGAGTACATGACGTCGACCACCGACTACGCGGCCGCCCGCACGGCGACCGAGAAGGCGGCGACCGACCTGTACGGGGCGGACAGCGCCGAGCTCGCGGCAGTCGACGCCGCCTGGAGCGGCGTCAATGTGAAGTAGCCCCACTGCTGTACGCGGGAGCCGGTCAGTCCTTCGAGGCGGGCCGGCTCCTGCCGTACAGCCAGGTGTTCCACAGCGCCGTCAGATCCTGACCGGTCGCCTTCTCCACATAGGCGGTGAAGTCGGCGGTCGACGCGTTGCCGTGCCGGTGGGCCTGTGTCCAGCCCCTGACGAGCGCGAAGAACCGCTCGTCGTCGCCCACAGCCTGCCGGATCTTGTGGATGACCATCGCCCCGCGCCCGTACACCGGCGCCTGCGAGATGTCCGCGGCGGTCGGCGGATCGGCGGGCGGAAAGGCCCAGTTGTCGTCGTCGGCGAAGGCGGCGTCGAACCGTTTCTGGACCGGGTTGCCCTCCTGGGCGTCCTCCCACAGCCACTCGGCGTAGGTCGCGAAGCCCTCGTTGAGCCACATGTCCCGCCAGCTCTTGGGCGTGACGGAGTCCCCGAACCACTGGTGGGCCATCTCGTGGACGAGCAGTCCGGCGTCCGGCGTCCCCGGGAAGAACGGCCGGTTCTGGGTCTCCAGCGCATATCCGGCGTCCCCGGGACGCCCGACGATCGCGCCCGTGGCGGAGAAGGGGTACGGGCCGAATCGTTCCGCCTCCCATTTCACGATCTCGGGAACCCGGGCGAGAATCCGCGCGCTGTCCGCCGCCACCTTCGTGTCCGCGGCGGTGAACACCTTGATGCCGTCCGGGGTGGTCGACGTCTTCGTGTCGAAGCGGCCGATGGCGACCGTCGCGAGATAGCTCGCCATCGGTTCGGCGGTGTGCCAGTGGTACGTGGTGGTGGTACCCGAGGTGCTGCGGGATGTCAGCTCGCCGTTGGAGACGGCCGTCAGGCCCTTGGGAACGGTCACGGTGATGTCGTACGACGCCTTGTCGCTCGGGTAGTTGTTGCCGGGGAACCAGGCCATGGAACCGGTCGGCTCACCGAGCGCGACCGATCCGTCCGCGGTCCTCAGCCAGCCCTCCTTCGACTTGTCGGGGTCGGTGAGGGTCTGCGGGGAGCCGGAGTAGCGGACGACCGTACGGAACGTCCTGCCCTTGTGGAGCCGGCTCTCGATCCCGGCGTCGGGGCGCAGCGTCAGCTCGTGCCCCGCCCGGTTGACTGCGGCAGGGCGGCCCTCGACGGTCGCGGACCTCACGGTGAGCCCGGCGAGGTCGAGGTTGAAGGCGCTGAGGTCCTGGGTGGCGCGCGCGGTGATCGTGGCGGTGCCGCTCAGACGGTGGGCGGACGGGTCGACGTCGAGGGCGAGGTCGTAGTGCGTGACGTCGTAGCCGCCATTGCCGAGCTTCGGGAAGTACGGGTCGCGCAGACCGGCGGCACCGGGGGTGCCATCGACACCGCCGGTGCAGGCTGTAGGCGTCGTCAGAACCAGCAGGGCAAGGGCGGCACGTACCGTGCGACGTACGGATGTTCGCTGATCCACACAAGTGATCCTAGGCGCGAAATGTCCAAATGCGCTTGTGCGGGCGCGGCGGCCGCTTACTTCACGAGAGTGGCGACGCCGGCCTTCGCGAACTTCTCGTCGAGGTCGCCGCTGGGGGCCCCGGCCACTCCGATGCCCGCCACCGGGGCGCCCTTGACCTGCACCGGGGCGCCGCCCGCGAGGAACAGGGTGCCGGGGATGTCCTTGAGGTTCGGGGCCTGCTCCAGGCGCTTGGCCAGCTCGGAGGTGGGCGCGTTCCAGGAGACGGCGGTGAACGCCTTCTTCACGGCCGACTCGTACGACTGCGGTCCTGCGCCGTCACCGCGCAGCGTCACGACGGTGTTGCCGTTGCGGTCGACGACGGCGACGGAGACGCGCTGGTTCTCGTTCTCCGCGGCGTCGAGCGCGGCCTGCGCGGCCTTGGTGGCGGCGGCCACGGTCAGGTGGGTGGTCTGCTGGAGGTTCCGGTTCGCGGTGTCGGCCTTGACGGCGGCGGCGGGTGCGGCAGCCGGGGCGGAGGCGTTGGCGGACATGGCACCGAAGGTTCCGGCGCCGAGGGCGGTGGCGGCAACGGCACCGGTCAGGACGCGAATGCGCAGCGACAGCTTCTTCATGGTGGGCTCCTTCAGCAGCGGGGTCGGCGGATGAGCCTGCTCGGCTCTGTCATCGATCCTCCGGCCGCGTCCGGCGCCGTACGGTCGACGAACCGGCTCGACGCCACGCGCGGTACGGCCGACGGCCCCATCGGCCGATCGGTTGATGCGGGGGTGGTCCTCCGGGGTGACCATGGACGTATCTGTGCAGGTCAGCAGCGCCGATGGCGATGGTGAGGAGCGAGGGACACGAGGTGGAGCACCGAACCCGGCCGGCGCCCGGCACGGTCACGGGGCGGACTGACGACGCCGTGACAGGGCGGACCGGCGCCTTTGACGAAAGCCGGAACGGCGCAACCGGGACCGGCGACCTGGATGCCCGATGGCTCGCGCTCCTGATGCACGCCGCGTTCTTCCTGCTGCTCGGCGCCTCGCTCGCCCGCTTCCTGCTGCGGCACCCGGGCGAGGCCCGCACCCCGTGGATCATCGCGCTCTCCGTCGCCCTGGCCGTGCTGTACGTGCTCGGGCCGGTGCTCGGTTCGCGTCCGACGCCGCGCAGCGTGGTGTGGCTGGGGGTGCTGGTCGCCGTATGGATGGTGCTGGTCGTCCTCGCGCCGAGCTTCGCGTGGTGCGCGGTCCCGCTGTTCTACACCGGGCTGCGGATCCTTCCGCCACGCGCCGCACTCGCGCTCGTCGCTCTGCTCACCGTGTTCGTCGTCGCCGCGCAGCTGCGGCTGGCCGACGGATTCGACCCGAACCTGGTGCTCGCCCCGCCCGCGGTGGCGGCGGTCGCGACGGCGGTCTTCGTCCATATGCAGCGTCAGGCCGTGCGCCAGCGCGAACTGTCCGAGCGGCAGGGCGAACTGATCGACGACCTGCTGCGCACCCGCCGCGAACTGGCCGCCACCGAGCGCCGCGAAGGAACCCTCGCCGAACGCCAGCGGCTCTCGATGGAGATCCACGACACTCTCGCACAGGGCCTGTCCAGCCAGCAGATGCTGCTCCAGGCCGCCGACCGCACGTGGGACGCCGACCCGGCGACAGCCCGCCGCCACGTCCGTACGGCAACGGGCATCGCGGAACGCAATCTGGCCGAGGCCCGCCGCTTCGTCCACGACCTGGCCCCGGCCGATCTCGCGGAGGGCGGCGGCCTGGAGGCGGCCCTGCACGCACTGGCCGCACGCGAGACGGCGCAGGCGCAGGGGCGGCTCACCGTCCGCTGCCATGTGGAGGGAGAGCAGCACACCGCGCTGCCCGACCGGGTGCAGTCGGCGCTCCTGCGCGTCGCGCAGGGCGCACTGGCCAATGTGAAGGAACACGCACACGCGACGGAGGCGGCGCTGACGCTGACCCGTCTCGACGACCGGATCGTCCTGGACATCACCGACAACGGGCAGGGCTTCGCACCCGCCGAGCGCACCGGGCCCAAGGGCGGCGTACGCGGCCACGGGCTGCCCGCGATGCGCGCCAGGCTGCACCAGCTCGGCGGCACGCTGACGATCGAGTCGGCACCGGGCGAGGGTACGGTCCTGTCCGCTGCCGTCCCCCTCACGCCGGCACCCGCACCGACGACCGCCCCGGAGGCCCCCGCATGACCCCGCCGCTCGTACGCATCCTGCTCTGCGACGACCACGCCGTCGTACGCGCAGGGCTGCTCGCCCTCCTCGGCAGCGAACCGGACATCGAGGTCGTCGGCGAGGCCGGCAGCGGCGAGGAGGCCGTCGCCCTGGCAGCCAAGCTCACCCCGGACGTCGTCCTGATGGACCTCCAGCTCGGCGAGGGCATCGACGGCGTCGAGGCCACCCGCCGTATCGCCGCCACCGGCGTCCACGTGCTGGTCCTGACCACGTACGACACGGACGCCGACATCACCCGCGCCATCGAGGCGGGCGCCACCGGCTACCTGCTGAAGGCCGAACGCCCGGAGGAGCTCTTCGCCGCGATCCGCTCGGCCGCCCAGGGCCGCACCACGCTCTCCCCGCCCGTTGCCAGCCGTGTCATGGCCCGGATGCGAAAGCCCCAGCCCACCCTCACCGACCGCGAACTCGACATCCTGGCCCAGCTCTCCCAGGGTCTGGGCAACCGGGAGATCGCCCGCGCCCTGTTCATCAGCGAGGCCACGGTCAAGACCCACCTGGGCCGCATCTACGACAAACTCGGCGTCGACACCCGCGCGGGCGCCGTAGCCGTGGCGAAGGAGCAGCGGCTGCTGCCCTAGTCCGTGTCCTGCCGGACTCGTGGGGCCCTGCGGCGCAGGCCCCACCCGATGGTGTCGGCCCCCGTCACCGGGCATGACACCATCGAACTGTGCTCGACATCGGCTACTCCCTCTCCCGACGCTTCCCCGATCCCCCGCAGACCGACTACCGCCGCGCGGACGTCCACGCCCTGCGGCACGATCTGTTCTCCGGGGACGTCTACCTCGCGGACACCAAGGCGGACCGCGAAGTGTCCACAGCCTGGGGATGGGTGCCGGTGCTCGACTTCGCGTGGGCGCTGTGCGACATCGTCGAGCAGATCGACCAGGACCCGCGCGGCAACCGCTCGCACCGGCGGCAGTTCGCCGAGCTGGACTTCACCGAGTCGTCCGACCGGATGCTCTTCGAGCGCCGCTTCGGCTGGGTCGACGTCGAGGCCGACTGGATGCCCGGCGACGAACCCCCGCTCACCTTCAGCCACTCGCTGTTGCGCCGCGAGGCCCGCGACTTCCTGCACGACCTGATCGCCGACCTCGCCGACATGCACGAAGGGCTCGCCGACAACCCCGTGATCTGGGACCTCCAGGCCCGCTTCCCCCGTATCTGACCCGGCCCCGGCGGGCTACGCCTCCACCCGCACCCCGATCTGCGCCGCGAACGCCGGAGCCAGCTCCATCAGCTGTGACGGGCTGATCACCGCACCCGCCAGCCGCTCCACCCCGCGGGCGATGTCCAGCTCCGCGACCGTCCGCAGATCCACCGACTCCATCCGTACGGAGCTGAAGTCGGCCCGCTTCAGCACACAGTCGCGGAACTCCACCCGCACCAGCTGCGCATCCCCGAAATCCGGCTCCGACAGCACACAGCCCTCGAACACCACGTCCTTCATCCGCGCCTTCCGCAGATTCAGGTAGTCGATCTTCCCGCCGCGCACCAGCACCCGCTCCAGCACCGCACCGTGCAACTGCACCCCGCCCAGTCGTGCGTCCACCACCTCCACATCGCGCAGCGACGCCCCCGCGAGATCGGTGCCCACACCCCGTACGCCCGTCAGCACGGAGTCGATGAAACGGGCCCTGACCAGCTCCGTACGGTCCAGTGCGCAGCCGTCCAGCGCGCAGTCCATGAAACGGGCCCCCGGACCCGACTCGTCCGCAAGATCCGTCCCGTCGAACCGCACACCGTCGTAGTCCCCGTCCGGCTCCAGGCCTCCCCCGTCGTACGGAACGAGCGGCGGCAGCCGCACCTCCGGCCGCCGTGCCGCTGCGATCGTGTCCGTCTTCCTGCTGCTGCGCGCCATGCCCCCATCGTGACCCACCCCACTGACAACGCCCCCTCGCCGATGTCACAAACGGGGTGCCGCGAACCGTCCCGTACACAGCAGCGCCCTTCAGCGAAGGAGATCGGGACCATGCAGCGCATCCACATCATCGGCGGCGGCCTCGCCGGGTTCACCGCAGCCATCACCGCCGCCGAGTCCGGCGCCCTGGTGACCGTCCACGAGGCCCACCACACCCTCGGCGGACGGGCCAGGACCGCCGAAGGCCCGTACCGCACCAACGAAGGACCCCACGCCCTCTACCGCCGCGGACCGCACCGGACCTGGCTCGACCGGCGCAACCTCCTGGGCCCCGTCGCCACCGTCCCGCCCCTCGAAGGCGCCCGGCTCCGCTTCCGCCTCGACGGCGCCCTGCGCCGTACCCCGCCCCTCGCCCTCCTCCGCCTCACCCGCCGCCGCGCGGAACAGGCCCCCGTCGACACCGACTTCCGCACCTGGGCCACCGGACAGGTCGGCGAGGCGGGCGCCCGCGCTGCCGCGCACTACGCCGCCGTCGCGCTCTACCACCACGACCCCGGTGCGCTCTCCGCCGCGTTCGTCCAGGAACGGCTGCGCCGCGCCACCGCGCTGCCGCCCGAGGCCCGCTACCCCGTCGGCGGCTGGGCACAGGTCATCGACCGGATGGCGGCCCGCGCCTGGAACCTCAGCGTCCGGATCGAGACGGCGGCGCGCGTGGACGCCGACACCCTCGGCACCCTGACCCGACAGGGCCCGGTGATCGTCGCCACCTCCCTCGACGCGGCCCGCTCCCTGCTCCGCGACCCCTCACTGACCTGGGGCAGCGGCAGGACCGCACTCATAGACCTGGCCCTGCGCACCCGGCGCGGCGACGCCTTCGCCGTCTCCGACCTCGACGCCCCCGGCTGGATCGAACGCTTCACCGCCCAGGACCGCACCCTCGCGCCCGCCGGACAGCAGCTCATCCAGGGACAGTTCCCCCTCGCTCCCGGCGAGTCCAGGGCCATCGGCATCGCCCGCGCCGAGGAGCTGCTCGACCTCGGCTACCCGAACTGGCGCGAGCGCACCGTATGGCGGCGCGAGGCCCTCGCCTCCGGCCGCACCGGCGCGGTCGACCGGCCCGGCACCACCTGGCGCGACCGGCCCGCCATCGACCGCGGCAACGGCATCTACCTCGCGGGCGACCAGGTCGCCGCGCCCGGACTGCTCAGCGAGGTGTCGTTCAACAGCGGAATGGAGGCGGCGCTGCTCGCCCTCAAGGCTTCCGAGAGCCGGGCCACCGCCCGCAACTCCACGGCAGGGCTTGACCTCAAGCAGGCTTGAGGTCGGAGGGTGGCTGCACAGGGCCACGGGCCCCACAAGCCCACGGGTCCCAAGCCCACCGGCCCACAGCGACCGACACCAACGGGGAGTCCACCGTGCACGCCATCCGCCTCCACACCTTCGGCCCGGCCGAGAACCTCACCTACGAGCGGACCGACGACCCCGTACCCGGCCCCGGCCAGGTCCGTATCGCCGTCGCCGCAGCGGGCGTGCACCTTCTCGACACGGCCCTGCGCGAAGGCATGACGGGCCCGTTCCCGGCCCCCGCCGAGCTACCGACCATCCCGGGCCGCGAAGTCGCGGGCCGGGTCGAGTCGCTCGGCGAGAGCACCGACCCCGGCTGGCTCGGCAAGCGCGTCGTCGCCCATATCGGCATGGTCCCGGGCGGCTACGCCGAACTCACCGTCGTCGACGCCGAGAAGCTGCACGCCATCCCGGACGGCCTCGACGAAGCCGAAGCCGTCGCCATGATCGGCACCGGCCGCACCGCCCTCGGCATCCTGCAGTTCACCGACCTCGGCCCCGGCTCGATCGTCGTCGTCCCCGCAGCCGCGGGCGGCATCGGCACCCTGATCGTGCAGTACGCCAAGAACGCCGGGGCCACCGTCATCGGCCTCGCCGGCGGCCCCGCCAAGGCCGCCGCCGTCCGGGCGAACGGCGCCGACCTCGCCGTCGACTACACCCTCCCCGACTGGCCCCGGCAGGTCCGCACCCATCTCGACGGACTCGGCCGTCGCGCCACCGTCGTCTACGACTCCGTCGGGGGCACCACCGGCCGCGCCGCCGTCGACCTCCTCGGCAAGGGCGGGCAGCACATCGTGTTCGGCTGGTCCGGCGCCGGACTCCACGACGGAGCACCGCTCACCTTCACCGACGAGGAACTCGCCGAACGTGGCATCACCTCCGGGAGCGTGCTCGGCCCCGTCATGATGGCGAGGGCGGGCGGCCTGCGCGCCCTCGAAACGCGATCGCTCTCCGAGGCGGCCTCCGGCCGGCTCCGCCCCACGGTCCAGCGCTTCCCGCTCGCCGAAGCGGCCGCCGCCCACCGCGCCCTGGAGACCCGGGGCACGATGGGCAAGGTCGTCCTGATCCCGTAACCCGGCGAGGACCTACTTTCCGCCGAGCTGTTCCCCGAGCTTCGACAACGCCCCGTCCGTCAGCCGGTACACCGTCCACTCGTCCTGCGGCCGCGCGCCCAGCGACTCGTAGAACGCGATGGACGGGGTGTTCCAGTTCAGCACCGACCACTCCAGGCGCTCGTAGCCGCGCTCCACACAGATCCGCGCCAGCTCCGTCAGCAACGCCTTCCCGTGCCCGCCGCCGCGCCGCTCCGGACGTACGTACAGGTCCTCCAGGTAGATGCCGTGCACCCCGCGCCACGTGGAGAAGTTCAGGAACCACAGCGCGAAGCCGACGACCTCGCCGTCGTCGTCCGACTCGGCGATGTGCGCGTACGCGGCGGGCCGCTCGCCGAACAGTGCCTCGTGCAGTTGCTCCTCGGTGGCGTTCGCCTCGTGCAGGGCCTTCTCGTAGTCGGCCAGCTCGCGGACCATGGCGTGAATAACAGGGACATCAGCAGGGGTAGCGGTACGAATCATGAGGGCAGCGTAGGCGCGGGCTCGCGCCCCACTGACCCCGCCCCGGCAGCGCCGCGAGAAAGGCCCGCCCTGCCGCCCCGTTGTACTTGGACCGGGTGTCGATCAGCTCGTCCGGGATGTCGATCACGCGGACGATCGTAGAGCCGTGCATCAATCGGATATGACTCCGAGCAGTCCCGCCCCGCCCACCCGGCCGCACACCACCGCCGGCTCGTGGATCCGCAGCGTCGGCTCATGGATTCGCAGCGCACCCGGCACCTACATCTGGCTGAGCGCACTCTTCGTCACCGCCGTCATCGTCCACCAGATGTCACCGGACTTCGAAGAGGACTTCCTGCGCCAGCACTCGACCAACATCCACGAACTCTCCCGGGACCCCGTACACGTACTGATCACCAGCGCCTTCTGGATCGACGGCGGCCACTGGGTCCCCTACGCCGTCCTCTACACCGTCTTCCACGCCCCCGCCGAACGCTGGCTCGGCACCCTGCGCTGGCTCGCCGTCGCCATCGCGGCCCATGTCCTCGCCACCCTCGTCAGCGAAGGCGTCCTGGCCTGGGCCATCCGGCACGGACACGTACCGCCGGCCGCCGCGAACACGCTCGATGTCGGGGTCAGTTACGCGCTCGCGGGCGTCGTCGCGGTCCTCACGTACCGCATCCCGGCGCCCTGGCGGTACGTGTACCTCTTCGCCGTCCTCGTCTTCTACGGCATCCCGCTCATCGCCGGCCGCACCTTCACCGACCTCGGCCACTTCGCCTCCGTACTCATCGGCCTCGCCTGCTACCCACTGACCCGGTCCCGGCCGAAGACGAAAACCCCTCCGGCGCAGTAACGTCCCGCCCCAGAGAAAGCACGACCGCAGGCACGGCTTCACACCGGACAAAGCAGGGGCAACATGAGCACCGTCAGCACCGTCAACGGCGGCATATCGTTCTGGTACGCGGACCAAGGAACGCCCACCCCCCGGGAACCCCTCCCCGGCGACGCCACCGCCGACATCTGCATCGTCGGCGGCGGATACACCGGACTGTGGACCGCCTACTACCTCAAGAAGGCCGTCCCCTTCCTCAACATCACCGTCCTCGAAGCCAAGTTCTGCGGCTACGGCGCCTCCGGGCGCAACGGCGGCTGGCTGTACAACGGCATCGCGGGCCGCGGCCGCTACGCCAAGCTCCACGGCCACGAGGCCGCCGTCCATCTCCAGCGGGCGATGAACGACACCGTCGACGAGGTCGTCCGCGTGGCCGCCGAGGAGAACATCGACGCCGACATCCACCAGGGCGGTGTTCTCGAAGTCGCCTACACCCCCGCCCAGCTGGCCCGGCTCAAGGACTTCCACTCCGTCGAGATCGCCTTCGGCGAGAAGGACCGCGTCCTGCGCGGCGCCCGCGAGACCGGCGAACGCATCAACGTCACCGGAGCCGTCGGTTCCACCTGGACCCCGCACGGCGCCCGCCTGCACCCGGTCAAACTCGTCAAGGGCCTCGCCGCGACCGTGGAGGCGCTCGGCGTCACCATCCACGAGTCGACGCCCGTCACCGAGATCAAGCCCAAGCACGCCCACACCCCGTACGGCACCGTCCGCGCCCCGTACATCCTGCGCTGCACCGAGGGATTCACGGCAAACCTCAAGGGCCAGAGGCGCACCTGGCTCCCCATGAACTCCTCGATGATCGCCACCGAGCCGCTCCCCCGGTCCGTGTGGGACACCATCGGCTGGGACGGCCGCGAAACCCTCGGCGACATGGCCCACGCCTACACGTACGCCCAGCGCACCGCGGACGACCGCATCGCACTGGGCGGCCGCGGCGTCCCGTACCGATACGGCTCAGGTGCGGCCCACTTCAACGACACAGCCCGCACCCAGCCCGCCACCATCGAGGCCCTCCGCGACATCCTCGTCCGCCTCTTCCCCACCACCGCGGCCGCCCGCATCGATCACGCCTGGTCCGGCGTCCTCGGCGTCCCCCGCGACTGGTGCGCCACCGTCACCCTCGACCGCTCCACCGGCCTCGGCTGGGCCGGCGGCTACGTCGGCTCCGGCGTCGCCACCACCAACCTCGCCGCCCGCACCCTGCGCGACCTGATCCAGCAGGACTCCGGCCAGTCCGGCCCCACGGAACTGACCACGCTGCCCTGGGTCAACCACCGGGTCCGCCGCTGGGAACCGGAACCCTTCCGCTGGCTCGGCGTTCACGGCATGTACGCCGCCTACCGCGCCGCCGACCGCCGCGAACTCACCGCGCCCCGCCTCGGCACGGACCCCATCGCGAAGGCCGCGGACCGGCTGTCCGGACGGCACTGACCGGAAGAACGGACGGGCACTCGCCACCGGGTGGTGGCGGGTGCCCGTGGTCCGTTCGGTCACCTGTGTGGAGGTCGTGTCACTTCGAGTGGCAGGGGTTCCTGCCGTGGCACGGCTTCGGCTCGGGCTTGGAGCAGTGTTTGTCGTGACACGGCTCGGGCTTCGGCTTCGAGCAGTGCTTACCGTGACACGGCTTCGGCTCGGGCTTGGAGCAGTGCTTGTCGTGACACGGCTCGGGCTTCGGCTTCGAGCAGTGCTTACCGTGACACGGCTTCGGCTCGGGCTTGGAGCAGTGCTTGTCGTGACACGGCTCGGGCTTCGGCTTCGAGCAGTGCTTACCGTGACACGGCTTCGGCTCGGGCGTGCAGTGCTTCCCACGGCCGGCGGCTCACCTGAGCCCGACCTCATGGACGACCGGCCTCCGGCCCCGCACCGCCGATGGCAGGACCGCATTGGCAGTGGACGCCGGCTCCTGAATTGCCCGGCTCAGGGGACGGCCACGGTCCATCCCTCTTGAGCACCGATCATCCCCAGACCGTCGATCGCGGCCGGGGACAGGATCGAGTCCTCCAGGCCGGACAGGGGCATCCAGGTCACCGCGCTCGTGGAGTCATCGGCCTTGGTGACCGACAGCGGGCCGGGCTTGAGTTCGACGATGTAGAAGAGCCCCACCAGGTTCCAGCTGATGCCGAGCCGGGTGGCCGTATACGCCCGCGCGTCCACCAGGCGGGCGTCAAGGAGTTCGAGCCCGGTCTCCTCGTGCAACTCGCGTGCCAGCGTCTCCCGCGGCTGCTCGCCCGGATCGATTCCGCCGCCGGGCAGGTGCCACAGCCTGGGCTCGAAGACCGGTGAGGTATCGGAGAGTTGAGTCAAAAGCAGTTGGTCCTGCACGGCGGCGATGGCATACGCCGATACGCGCGAACGCACGTGACTGTTCACTGTGCCCCTCCGGTTCTCGGGCTCTGCGGCCTCGACCGCCCCGTGCGGGGCAATCTATCGACCGTGCGCCGAGAGAGTGCGGGCGGGTTCAACCGGAAAACGAAGGTGAACCACCCTTCGTAGAGGGCGCGTTGCTCCGTTTGTGCGCCGACCGGTCCGGCCGGCGCACCGGCAACGGAAGAAGGCCGGCGCCCTCCCGGGGCACCGGCCTTCTTCACGAGGTCAGGCGATGAGTTCGGGCTCCTCGGCCTGGGCGGCGGCGGGCTCGGGCTTGGTGTCGCGCATGACCAGGGTGGCCAGGAGGGCCGCGGTGAGGACGCCGATCGCGCTGATGGTGAAGGTGGTCGACATCGAGGCGGTGAAGGCTTCCCGGGCGGCGTGGACCAGTCCGGTGTCGCCGTTGGCGGCGGTCAGTGCGCCGGCGATCGACTGCTTGGCCTGCTCGGGTGCGTCGGCGGGCATCTCGCTGCGGAAGCCACTCGTCAGGAGCGAGCCGAGGATCGCGATGCCGAGCGCGGCGCCGGCCTGCTGGATGGTGTCGTTCAGGGCCGATCCGACGCCGGCCTTCTCCGCCGGGATGGTGCCCATCAGCGCGCCGACCGCGGCCGGCATCGCGAGGCCGGCGCCGAGGCCGAGCAGTCCGAGGGCGACCGCCGGGACAGTGAAGCCGGAGTCTGCCGAGACGGTGGTCAGCAGCGCGAAGGAGGAGGCCATGACGAGCATCCCGCCCAGCACCAGGAAGCGGTTGCCGATCTTCGCGGCGAGCCCGGCGCCGGCGCCGTTGCCGATCAGCGCGGCTACGGCCAGCGGCACGAACGCGAGGCCCGCCTTGACCGGGGAATAGCCGAGCACGAACTGCAGGTACTGGGTGAGCACCAGCAGCAGGCCGCCATTGCCGATCTGCACGAGGGTCAGCGAGAGCGAACCGCCGCTGAAGTTGCGGTGCTTGAACAGGACCAGCGGCACCATCGGCGCGGGGGTGACGTTCTCCCAGACCACGAACCCACCGAGGGCGATCACCGCGGCGGCCAGGGTGATCGCCGAGCGGCCGCCGAAGGCGCCGTGCTGCGGGAGCTCGATGATCCACCAGATCAGGGCGGTCATACCGACCGCGGACAGCACCGCTCCGATCGGGTCGGGCTTCTGCCAGGGCCCCTTCGACTCCGGCATGAGGACGAGGGCCGCCAGGACGGCCAGCGCGACGACCGGGACGTTGATGAAGAAGATCGAGTGCCAGGAGAAGTGGTCGATCAGCACGCCGCCGAGCACCGGGCTGCCGACCAGGCCGAGCATCGACACCGAGCCCCACGCCGCCATCGCCTTGGGGCGTTCCTCCTCGTCGAAGACGGTGATGAGGATCGACAGCGTCGACGGCATGATCAGCGCCCCGCCCACGCCCATCGTGATCCGCGCTGCGATCACCTCGCCGGGGTTCGCGCAGAAGGTCGCGGCCAGCGACGCCGCCCCGAAGAGCAACAGGCCGATGATCATGATCTTCCGGCGGCCGAAGCGGTCGCCGAGGCTGCCGGAGGTGAGCAGGAGCCCGGCGAAGACCAGGATGTAGGAGTCGAGGATCCACTGGATGTCCTGGGCGCTCGCGCCGATGTCCTCGGTCATCGACGGCACCGCGACGGTCAGCGCCATGCTGTCGACCACCAGGACCAGCGTGCTGAGGCACAGCACGATGAGGATCCACCAGCGGCGCGGATTACGGGTTTCCATGGGCTTTCCTCTCGACCTGCGCACGACGTTCCTGTGTTGCGAACACTGTACGCAACCGGGTACGACGTGCGCAAGGCCCTATTCCTGTACGCTGGATGCGAACGCCGTACGCCTTGAAGGAGGGTCATGGCCGCCAAGACGAACCCGATCCCGTCCGTGTGGGCCCGGCAGCAGCCCGCGCCCGATCAGCCCGCGCTCAGCCGGGCCGCGATCGTCCGCGAGGCGATCGCCATGCTGGACGCCGAGGGCATCGAGTCGCTGAGCATGCGCAAGCTCGGCGCCCGCCTGAACGCCGGCGCGACCTCCCTCTACCGGCACGTCGCGACCAAGGACGAGCTGATGGAGCTCGCGGTGGACGAGGTCGCCGCCGAGATCGTCGTCCCCTCCCCGGACTTCGGCCGGGCAGACCCCGAGGCGGACAGCCCCGACTGGCGCGCCGCCGCCACCGAGGCCGCCCGGTCCTTCCGGGCGACCGCCCTGCGCCACCCGTGGCTGTCCTCGGTCCTCGGCCAGGCGGGCCTCGCCTACCTCGGCCCCAACCTCATGTCCTTCGCCGAGCGACTGGCCGCCCTGTTCACGGCCGCCGGCTTTCCCGAGCCGAGCCGCGCGATCGACACCGTCCTGTCCTACGTCATCGGCATGAGCACCACGGAGGCGGCCTGGCTCACCACGGTCGCCCGCTCCGGCGAGACCGAGGCCGCCTTCATCGCCCGACTCATGCCTGCCGCCCAGCAGGCCGCGGCCGGCCACGACCACCTCACCGGCGCCTACGCCGAACCCCCAGCCGTCGACCCCGCGGAGATCCGCGAAACCAAGTTCGCCTACGGCCTGGAGGTCGTCCTCGACGGCCTGTCGCTGCGGCTCCCGCGCTAGCGCTTCGGCCAGGAAGACCCACCGGGCCGGTCGGCAAAAGGCAGTGAGACAAGAGAAGCCAGGTCAGACACAGTCTGACCTGGCTTCTCGCTGAGCCCGATGAGTTCGTCCTCCGCGCGGTCCAAGCGGTCTCGACGCATCAGGAATCGACCTCGAACCAGTCCGACCGGCGCCGGGACATCGTCAACCAGCTTCAACCGGTAGCTGCGCCCCAGGTAGTTGAAGCCTTCACCGGTGACGAACTCCTTCACGGGCCGGATGGCCGCCTCGTCTGTGCGCTCGTCCAGCTTGCCGTAGATCCAACGCCGTCGGCCCTTAACAGCGGATACCAACTGGGCGACGTCCATCCCAGCCGGAACAGTTGCCGTAATGAGCGCATCGCGCTCCACCGTCAGCCGCACACTGCTGCGGTCTTGCACTACCACGACGTCGATCTCGAGGCGGCCGACCTGTAGCAGGCCAGCACGAACTGGGCCCAGTTGTTCCGCGGCCGCGACTACGTCAGCTACTCCTCTGGAGCGCATGGCGATGGTGGCCGAGGATGTCTAGCAGGCTGTCGGCGAGGTGGTCAACCTGTGAAGGGTCTGCCACATTGAGATCGATGAGAAGGCGGAAGACGGCCGACCTCAGGTCGCCCTGGGCCACAGGCCCATCCGGTGGGTGTGGTCCTGGAGCTGGCCGATGTGGGCTCGCTCGGCGAACTCATTCGTTCGCAGGGTCAGCAGAACGTCCCAGTCGCCGATGAAGTGACGCCTGAGCTTCTCGGGGGACGTGTAGTGCTCGATCAGGTGCGGGCGTTGGGTGACAGGCATCATGAACTCCGCGCCGAACAGACCGTCCTGGCGTATGGAACTGGCCGTACCAGGGTGCGGATGCCCTTGAACCGGCCGTACTCGGCGCCCTGCTTGGCCCGGCCGTAGACCCGCTTGTGGGTGGAGTCGACATCAATGAACGCCTTCTCGCCGGAGCCGGGAAGCAGCGGGGCGTGCGCGGCCAGTTGACCGAGGAACCTGCGTTGGACAGCGTGGAGTTGGAGTGCGTGACCGTGGGTGAACGAACGGAGGAAGGTGCCCAGCGTGGACGGCGCACGGACCCCCCGGAACAGGGCCGGCATCGCGCCGTGCCGCAGGATATGGAGGTCGTCGATACTGTCCGCGCCCGCCGCCATGCCGGCCACGATGCTGCGGACCTTGGCGTCCGCCGACGCACCCGCGCCGTTCGTCGTCCCGCTCAGCTTCACCTTCTGCGTCACCAGGCCCGACAGCCCACACCGTTCGGCCAGCCGCATCACCGGAACCAGCCCGGCATGCGCGACCAGATTCGGGTCATCGAACGCGGCGGAGACCGCCGCTGGAGTATGGGAAACCTGCATCTCGGAAGTGCCTTGCCGATCGTGCGTGCTGGAAGCCTCAAGAACTCCCATCATCGCAGGTCACAAGGCACTTCCTTGTTTCCCGAAGAGTCATCCACAGCCATCAGATCGGTGGATCAAGGCTTAGCCCCGTCACCATGGCTCTTCCCCGGCGGCCAGCCCGGACGACCGATCAGCACCACACAGCTGACCCAACACCTGAATCAGCTCGGGATCCGCCCCAACCCGGCCCGCAGCACCGCACTCTTCCAGCTCGCCACCGAAATCCCCGCCGCGATCCTCGCCCGCACCCTGGGCATCCACACCGACGTCGCCGTCGCCTGGCAACGACTCTCCGCCGGCGACTGGGCCAACTACGCCGCCGAGGTCAGCCGCCGCACTTCACCGCACCATCCGATCCCCGGAGCAGGAGTACCGACATGAGATTCGACGACCACCGCGTGGTCATCACCGCCGCCGGCCGCGATTTCGGCCGCACCCTGGCCATCCGTCTCGCGGACCTCGGCGCCGAAGTCTTCCTCTCCGCGCGCACTCTCGCCGCCGCTGAGCACGTCCGCGACGAGATCCGCGACCGAGGGCACCAGCAGGTCCACGCCTTCGCCTGCGACCTGACAAACCCCGCCTCGATCCGCGACTTCGCTGCCGACGTCGCCCGTCACACCGACCGCATCGACGTGCTGATCAACAACGGCTCCCGCTACCTCGACGGCCCAGACCTCCAATCCGCCTCCGACGCCGACGTCGTCGACACCATCGCATCCGGCGCCACCGGCACCGTCCTGACCGTGAAGAACTTCCTCCCTCTCCTGCTCAACTCTGACAAGCCAGATGTGGTGACCATGGTCTCCGCCTGCGGAACGGCTGGTCATCACCGCTCGGACGCGCACGACGCCTTCTACGCGGCCAAGAGCGCCCAGGCAGGCTTCGCCGAGATCCTCTCCAAGCGCCTGCGGCCCCAGGGAGTCAGGGTGATCTCCCTCTACCCACCCGACTTCAACAACCCTGACCCGCTCTCCGAGGAGTGGGAGACCACAGCGCGCGAGGCCAAGGACGCCCTCACCGCGCAGTCACTCGTGGAGTGCATCCTCTTCGCCCTCACCCAACCGCGCGACTGCTTCATCAAGGCGTTCCACTTCGAACAGGTCCAACCCATTCCTGGCACCTGCACGCACGGTGACTGACACCGGGGTCCAGGGCGGCACATGGGCCCCGGCCGCAGGCACTCGGACAGTTCCAATACCCGACGTCACCATTAAGCGTCCTCCACGTCGGGAAGAGCGCGGCCGAAGCCACCGCCAAGCTGGTCCCCTACAGCGCAAAGCTGAGGCGGAAGAAGCCGCGCGCAAGGCAGAGAAGGCCCGGAAGAAGTCCAAACGCGCCAAGAAGGCGCAGGCTGAAGGGAAGAGGAAGGACCCGAGCCCCAAGCAGAAGAAGCCCAAGAAGTAGGGGCGAACGCCCCCCTCCACACCTCCTCAGAGCCCGACTGCTACCGGCCGTTCAGCAAGTCCGGTGGAGCAACCATTGACTACAACGGCGTGGACGGCCTGGACATGAAACGATTCCACATTCCGCAGCACGGGAAAGACTGAGCGATGGTGAACCAGGACGCGTACCGCAACGAGCTGGACTATCTGATCCAGTACGCGCACGACGACTGGATCGGCTTCTCGGTCGTCAGCGGTTCCGTGGGCAGCCTTCTCGGGCGTGGCGCCTCGTTCGAGGAGCAGTTGGCTCTCCTCCTGCGCATCATCGGCGACCTGTACGACGCCGGCGTCCGGGCCGGCGAACTGACGGAGTCGGCGGAAGAGCCCTTCCTGCCGTGGCGCCTGGAGAAGGCCGACGCCCTCGCGCGGATCGCAGCGGAGGTGCGACACCTGTCCCAGTTGCCCGACTCCGGTGACGTCTGCTGGTTCACGGTGCCGTGATGCCACAAGCGCCCCTGCGGAAGCATGCTTCCGAGCGTGTCGGTCGGATGCGTCGCCAGCCCCAACCGCCCCGGATTCGGCAGAGAACTCAGGTGGTGGTTGCATCGCGATCTCGGCGGCTCCGTCGGCGTGCTGCTTTGAAGCGGAGGTTGGAGCGCTTCCACAAAACCGGCGTGATCTCCGAGGAGCCTTGCCGATCCGATGAGCAGCGCCGTCGCGCCGCCTCCCGCGCACCCCGCCGCACAGGCGTTGCGCTCATGCGCTCCCCTCGCGCACCCCGTGGCTTCGGTCGCACGATCCGAGCCGGCAGCGTCTGCCGACAGCGCCCCACCGGACAAGGAAAAAGCCAGGTCAGAGAGTGTCTGACCTGGGCCTTCCCGGAGCCCCCTGTCGGATTCGAACCGACGACCTACGCATTACAAGTGCGTTGCTCTGGCCAGCTGAGCTAAGGAGGCATGCCAGAGCAGTGTAACCAACACCGCTCCCTGCGCGGTCCCAAAATTTCGCGTCCCTCGAACTACTGACAGATTTCACATGGCCAGGTAGCGTCGCTGAGGATTCACCCAAGTGGACCAGACCACTCCCTTACTCGGATCGTCCGGCACGTTCCTGCCGGTGAAGGAGAAGATTCAGCATGGCCAGTGTCACGTTCGACAAGGCGTCCCGCGTCTACCCCGGCTCCACCAAGCCGGCCGTGGACCAGCTCGAGATCGACATCGCGGACGGTGAGTTCCTCGTCCTCGTCGGTCCTTCCGGTTGTGGCAAGTCGACCTCCCTGCGCATGCTCGCGGGTCTTGAGGACGTCAACGGCGGCGCGATCCGCATCGGCGACCGCGACGTCACGCACCTGCCCCCGAAGGACCGGGACATCGCCATGGTGTTCCAGAACTACGCGCTCTACCCGCACATGAGCGTCGCGGACAACATGGGCTTCGCGCTCAAGATCGCCGGTGTCAACAAGACCGAGATCCGGGCGAAGGTCGAAGAGGCCGCCAAGATGCTGGACCTCACCGAGTACCTGGACCGCAAGCCGAAGGCGCTCTCCGGTGGTCAGCGTCAGCGTGTCGCGATGGGCCGCGCCATCGTGCGTGAGCCGCAGGTCTTCCTCATGGACGAGCCGCTGTCGAACCTCGACGCCAAGCTCCGTGTCTCCACCCGTACGCAGATCGCCTCGCTCCAGCGCCGTCTGGGCATCACGACCGTGTACGTCACGCACGACCAGGTAGAGGCCCTGACCATGGGTGACCGTGTCGCGGTCCTCAAGGACGGTCTGCTCCAGCAGGTCGACTCGCCGCGCAACATGTACGACAAGCCGGCGAACCTCTTCGTGGCCGGCTTCATCGGCTCCCCGGCCATGAACCTGGTCGAGGTCCCGATCACCGACGGCGGTGTGAAGTTCGGCAACAGCGTCGTCCCGGTCTCCCGCGAGGCGCTCTCCGCCGCTGCGGACAATGGCGACACGACCGTCACCGTCGGCATCCGCCCCGAGCACTTCGACATCGTCGAGCACGGTGGCGCCGCCGCCAAGTCGCTCACCAAGGACAGCGCCGACGCCCCGGCCGGCCTGGCCGTCTCGGTCAACGTCGTCGAGGAGCTCGGTGCCGACGGCTTCGTCTACGGCTCCGCGCGGGTCGGCGGCGAGGACAAGGACCTGGTCGTCCGCGTCGGTGGCCGCGCCGTTCCGGAGAAGGGCACCAAGCTGCACGTCGTGCCGCGCCCGGACGAGCTGCACGTCTTCTCGACCTCGACGGGTGCGCGTCTCACCGACTGACGACCCGCACACCCGCCCCGCAGCCGGCCCCGCACGTTCTCCGTGCGGGGCCGTTCGCGCGCCGCAGGGCGTGTTTGGGTTTGGATCCGTACAGCGCCGAAATCCCCGGCACACCGGTCATTTCGCCGCGGCTCGTCAACACGCGATTCGAAAAGCATCCTCGAACCATCCCCCTCAAGGGTGACGAAATGTCGCCAAATCATCACTGCCCGCTACGCTCGCTGCGTGACCCACACCGCGCGCCGCATCGGCCGAACCCTCGCTTTCGTACTGCCCGTCGTGATGGTCCTCTCCGGGACTCTTGCCGTCACCAGCGTGCCGTGGGCAGCGCACAATTCCGAGTCGCAGGTCCTGACCGCATCGGCTCACAGTCTTTCGAAGCGTGCCAAGGCGCGCACTCCGCAGGACATCCTCCGTGACCGGCTGCTCGTGGAGCTTCGGGAGAAGGACCCGGGTGTCGCGCTGACGGACCTGCAGCGTTCCGTCGAGGGCCGCCCCTCACTCGCCCGGCACTGCATGTCGATCGCGAAGGCGCTGGGCCGCGCCGCGGTCGAGCAGTACGGTCCGACGCGCGCCCACCGGTTCTCGCGCCCCGTCTGCGACACGTCGTTCGCCTCGGGCGTCGCACAGTTCAGCTGACCCGCCGGTCCGGGCACCGCATATCGTGCCTGGCATGCATACGTTTCCGACGCAGGCCGTGATCCTGGCGGGTGGCCAGGGATCGCGACTGCGCCCGTACACCGATGACCGCCCCAAGCCGATGGTCGAGATCCCGGGCACCGGGACTCCGATCATCGGCCATCAGCTGTCCTGGCTGGCCGCCGAGGGCGTGACCGACGCCGTGGTGTCGTGCGGTCATCTGGCCGAGGTACTGCAGGAGTGGCTGGACTCGGCAGTGCTGCCACTGCGAGTGACGACCGTCGTGGAGTCCGAGCCCCTGGGCCGTGGCGGCGGGCTGAAGTACGCCGCCGCCCGGCTGCCCGATCCGGAACAGCCCTGGTACGCCACCAATGGCGACATCTGGACGCGCTTCTCCCTGCGCGAGATGGCCGCGTTCCACGCAGAGCGCGATGCGACCGCCACACTGGCCCTGGCCCGTCCCCGTATCCCGTGGGGTGCAGTGGAGACGGACGCGTTCGGGCACATCACCGACTTCATCGAGTCGCCGCCGTCGCCGTACCTGATCAACGCCGGTGTGTACGTCTTCTCGCCGACGTTCACGACGCTGCTGCCGGACCGGGGCGACCATGAGCGGACGACGTTCCCGCGGCTGGCCCGCGAGCGCAGGCTGGCCGGGTACCCGCTGCCGCACGGGGCGTACTGGCGGGCCATCGACACGGCGAAGGACCTGACCGAGGCCGCCAAGGAGCTCGACGGGCAGTAGGAAAGAGCGGCGCAGTACGCGAAGGGCGGTCACCGGTTCGTTCCGGTGACCGCCCCTTCGTCTGCTGCAGTCCGGGGTCTCAGCCGAGCAGACCACCGATGGGGTTCTGCCCGCCGCCGGACGTTCCGCCGGTGGAGCCGCCACCGCTGTCCGAGCCGCCGCCCGTGGAACCGCCGCCGGTACCGGTGGAGCCGGAGGAGCTCGGGCCGGAGCTGCTGGACGGCGGCTGCTGCGGGGTCGTCTGCTGCGGGGGTTGCTGGGCGGTGCCCTGGGTCTGGCTGGGCTGTCCGGCACCGGCATCCGCCTGGCCGGACTCGCGGACGGCTTCTGCAGCGGGCGTGGACGCCTTGTTGGACGGGGTGGTGGAGGCGCTGCTGCGGGAGGGCGAGGGGCGCCGCCCGTCGGCCGTGTGGGAGGCCCGGCCGCTACCGGACTCCTGCGGAAGCGGAGAGCCGGGGAGCTGGTTGGTCGGGTCGCCCGGACCGGGCACGGTGACGACCTCGGAGGAGCGGACAGCGCCGCCGAGCACGGAGCCCACGAGAAGGGTGAGGCCGACGACGACGGTGGCGACGACGGCGCCCCGGCGCAGCACCCGGCGGCGGAGGTCCCAGATCGCCGAGCGCGGGCCGAGCCTGCGCCAGGCCTCACCTGCCAGCCGTCCGTCGACGGAGTAGACGGGGGCGCCCGCGATGATCAGCGGGCTCCAGGCGGCGAGGTAGATGATGTCGGGCGCGTCGTAGACGGCGACGGTGCGCCAGGTGACGGTGACCAGCAGGGCGGCGGAGAGGAGAGCGCCGACGGAGGCGGCGACGCGCTGCCAGAGACCGAGGACGGTGAGGACGCCGACGACGACCTGGAGGAAGGCAACGGTGAGTCCAGCGCCCACCGGGTGCGAGAGCGCGAAGTCGCGCAGTGGCTCGGCCAGCCCCCAGGGGTGCAGCGAGGTCAGCCACTTGACCATGGAGCCGCGCTCGCCGCCGTCGAAGTAGACGGGGTCGCACAGCTTGCCCATGCCGGCGTAGATGGAGATGAAGCCGAGGAACACACGCATGGGCAGCAGCACGACGCCGAGGTTCATCCGGCGCCCGGGGTAGTACGCGTGCCGTACGGAATCGCCGCTGTGGCGCCGCCCCCGGGCCTCGGTGATGTCGTCGTACTCGTCCTCGCCCTCGTCGTACGCCTCTCGGCCGTACGGCCCGGTGTCGACGGGGTCGTAGGCGCCGACCGCCCGGCGCATGGGCGGCAGCAGGGGGCCGCTGCCGTGGCGGCCCGGCTGCTGGGGCGCGGTGATGACGGGGTTGGGCTGGGTGTCTTCGAGGCGCTCGATGACCTGGGTGCCGCGAGCGCCGAGCCCGCCGTCGAACTCGTGGCCGGCGTAGGGGTCGTACGCGGTGGCCGGGCGGCCCGCGGTGGAGTTCCGTACGGCTTGGAGGAGTCCGGTGGCGCCGGGGTCCCCGGGGGCGGACCGGCCGCTCCACACGACGGGCGAGCGCCTGCGGCGCACAGCTCCGGCGGAGCCGCTCATGGCGGGCATCCTGGGCACGCCGGCGGGGGCCAGACCGCGCAGCCGCGGGCGCTGGCCGGGGGCGAGCCGCACCCGGAAGCTGGCGTGGTTGACGATGACCTGCGCAGGGTCGCAGTCCACCTTGGCCATGCTCAGGGCGGGTTGTTCGTCGAACCGAGGCGTTCTGGTGTCCACACTCATCTAACCGAGTGATGTGTGTTTAGGACACTGCCTTGACGGGCCCGAAGTGTCCGAGGCCCGTCAATGGGGTCCGGCAGGGGGCGCCCCGGTCGGCCGCCCCCCGGCCGGGTGCACTTTCAGCCCCGGCGCCGCGCAACCTCGTACAGGACGATCCCGGCCGCGACACCCGCGTTCAGCGACTCCGCGCCGCCCGGCATCGAGATGCGGACCCGGTAGTCGCAGGTCTCGCCGACGAGGCGGCCCAGGCCCTTGCCCTCGCTGCCGATGACGATGACGACGGGGCCGGCGAGGGCCTCCAGGTCCTCGACGGTGTGCTCACCGTCCGCGGCGAGACCGACGACCGTGATGCCGGCTTTCTGGTAGCCCTCCAGGGCCCGGGTCAGGTTCGTCACCCGGGAGACCGGCGTACGGGCCGCCGTGCCCGCCGAGGACTTCCATGCGCCCGCCGTCATCCCGGCCGCGCGCCGCTCCGGCACGACCACGCCGTGGCCGCCGAACGCGGAGACGGAGCGGACGATCGCACCCAGGTTGCGCGGGTCGGTGACGCCGTCGAGGGCGACGATCAGCGGGTCCTCGCCCTTGTCGTACGCGGCGGCGGTGAGGTCCTCCGGGTGCGCGTACTCGTACGGCGGGACCTGGAGGACGAGGCCCTGGTGGTTCAGGCCGTTCGTCATCCGGTCCAGCTCGGGACGCGGGGCCTCCATCAGGTTGATGTTGCCGCGCTCGCCGGCGAGCTGGAGCGCCTCGCGGACCCGCTCGTCGTTGTCGATGTACTGCTGGACGTACAGGGTCGTCGCCGGGACGCCGTCGCGCAGGGCCTCGTAGACCGGGTTGCGGCCGACGACCATCTCGGACGTTCCCTTGGCGCCGCCGCGCCGCGGCGCGGGACGGCGGGCCGCGGCCTGCTTGGCCTGGGCGTTCGCCACCCGGTTCTTCTTGTGTCCCTTACGGGCGGAGGCGGGCGGCGTCGGTCCCTTGCCTTCGAGACCACGGCGTCGCTGGCCACCGCTGCCGACCTGCATGCCCTTCTTGTTGGACGTGCGGCGGTTCCTGCGCTGGCTGTTCCCGGCCATGACCTACCTGTTTCGTTGCTTCAGACGTGCGTACGTAATGAAAGTGTGCCGCCCGGATCGCCGAGCGGCACATGGTGAGGACTACTGGCGCGGGCCGAGTGTCCACCGTGGCCCGGTCGGGCTGTCCTCGATGACGAGTCCGGACTGGTTGAGCTGGTCGCGAATGGCGTCGGCGGCCGGCCAGTCCTTGCGCTCGCGGGCCGACTGGCGCTGGTCCAGGACGAGGCGTACGAGCGTGTCGACGACCCCGTGCAGGTCGTCGCCGCGGTCGCTCTCGCCCGCCCAGTGTTCGTCGAGCGGATCGAGGCCGAGGACGCCGAGCATCGCGCGGACCTCCGCGAGCCGGGCGACGGCGGCTTCCTTGTCGTCGGCGGCGAGTGCGGAGTTGCCCTGGCGGACCGTGGTGTGGACGATCGCGAGCGCCTGCGGGACGCCCAGGTCGTCGTCCATCGCCTCGGCGAACGCCGGCGGGACCTCGGGAGCCGCGGCGACCTCACCGCCCGCCTTCTCGACGACGCGCTGCACGAAGCCCTCGATCCGCGCGAACGCGGACTCGGCCTCGCGCAGGGCCTCCTCGCTGTACTCGATCATCGACCGGTAGTGCGGGGTGCCGAGGTAGTAGCGCAGCACGATCGGACGCCACTGCTTGACCATCTCGCTGACCAGGACGGAGTTGCCGAGCGACTTCGACATCTTCTCGCCGGACATGGTGACCCAGCCGTTGTGCACCCAGTACTTCGCGAAGTCGTCGCCGTACGCCTTGGCCTGGGCGATCTCGTTCTCGTGGTGCGGGAAGATCAGGTCGATGCCGCCGCCGTGGATGTCGAAGGCGGTACCGAGGTACTTGTGCGCCATGGCGGAGCACTCCAGGTGCCAGCCGGGCCGGCCGCGGCCCCACGGGGTCTCCCAGCTCGGCTCGCCGGGCTTGGCCGCCTTCCACATCGCGAAGTCGCGCTGGTCGCGCTTGCCGGTCTCGCCCTCGCCGGACGGCTGGCGCAGATCGTCCAGGTCCTGGTTGGAGAGCTCCAGGTAGCCGGGGAAGGAGCGCACGTCGAAGTAGACGTTGCCGTCGGCCGCGTAGGCGTGGCCACGCTCGATCAGGCCCCTCATCATCTCGATCATCTCGGTGATGTGGCCGGTCGCGCGGGGTTCGTATGTGACCGGGAGGCAGCCGAGCGCGTCGTAGCCGGCGTTGAACGCCCGCTCGTTCTCGTACCCGATGGCCCACCACGGGCGGCCCTGCTCGGCCGACTTCGCGATGATCTTGTCGTCGATGTCGGTGACGTTCCGGATGAACGTGACGTCGTAGCCGCGGTACTCGAACCAGCGGCGCATGATGTCGAAGTTCAGCCCGGAACGGATGTGCCCGATGTGCGGGGCGGCCTGGACAGTCGCGCCACAGAGGTAGATCGAGACACAGCCCGCTGTGAGCGGTACGAAGTCACGGATCTGCCGGGCGCTGGTGTCGTACAGGCGAATAGTCACGCCTCAAGGGTAGTGGGCGCGCACCAGTGCCCCGCGACCCCTTGGGAATGACGGGGAACAGTCCGGGGCGGCGGAGTGTCTGCCGGATGCGCCCGACGACCTTGCGCGGCGTGATGCGGACGACGACGCGCTCGTCGTCGTCACCGGCCGTGGGGCTCACAACTGCTGGTCCGGTACCTCGTTTTGGCGAACATGGGCACGATTGAGTGAACGGCGCGACGTTCCGTGGGCGCGCCTGGCGGATGTGCGTAATGTGTGGCGCGATCTGGGACGCCGGGTGTGGCGTCAGCAGTCGGGGCCCCCGTATCACCGGAGTGATGGTTCGGGGCCTCCCCGTCGCCTCTGGCCACACCCACATGGCCAGGTCGCAGGAATTCCGCCCACCCGGGACGGACCGCATACGGGATATGCGTCGCCGCCCAGGACGCGAAAGCGGAGGACCAGTGCGCCCAAGACCGTTCGGGGCGTGCCAGTGCAACTTATGTTCACTGCCCAGGAACGATTGAACTCCGCGTACTTCTTGCCGGTGCACTTCTGCCCGTGCCCCAACCCCGCGTCGCCCCTCCCGCTTCCCGTTCCTGCCTGCGTTCGTGCACCTCGGTGGCCCGGGGACTGGCGCGAGGGCCCCGCCCCCACCCACCGGCAGGTCAGCCCGTGCGGTAGACCAGTGCCGTCGCGATCCCCGCGAGGCCCTCGGCCCGCCCGGTGAAGCCGAGCCCGTCGGAGGTGGCGGCGGAAAGCGAGACGGGCGCCCCCACGGCGGCCGAGAGCACCTTCTGCGCCTCGTCACGCCGCTTGCCGATCTTCGGCCGTACGCCGACGACCTGAACGGCGACATTGCCGATCTCGAAGCCCTCGGCCCGTACGATTCGCGCCGCCTCGGTCAGCAGGGTGACTCCGGCGGCGCCGGACCACTCGGGCCGCCCCGCGCCGAAGTGCCGGCCGAGGTCGCCGAGCCCAGCGGCGGAGAAGAGCGCGTTGCACGCGGCGTGCGCGACGACATCGGCGTCGGAGTGCCCCGCCAGGCCGGGCCCCTCGCCCTCCCACAGCAGTCCCGCGCACCACAGCTCGCGGCCCTCTTCGAAGGCGTGGATGTCCGTGCCGATCCCGACGAGCGGGATCACGGGCCCGGTCCGTTCCTCAGAAGCCATCGTTCGCCCTCCTGCGTGCGAGTACCGCCTCGGCCAGCAGCAAATCCAGCGGCCGGGTCACCTTGAACGCCTCTTCGTGCCCGGGTACGACCACGACGGGCGCCCCGAGCTGCTCCACCATGCCCGCGTCGTCCGTGGCGCCCTCGCCACTGACGGCGACCGTCTTGTGCGCACGCAGGAGCGTGTCGCGGTCGAAGCCCTGCGGAGTCTGCACGGCGCGCAGCCTGGCCCGTACGGGCGTGCCGAGGACCGGCTCCGGCTCCCCCGGCGGACCGGGCTCGACCTCCTTGACGGTGTCGGCGAGCGGCAGCGCGGGGACGACGGCGGGCGCCCCGTCCCGTACCGCCTCGATCACCGCGTCCACGGTGTCGACGGGCACCAGCGGGCGCGCCGCGTCGTGGACGAGGACGACACAGACGTCCTCGGGCAGCGCGTCGAGACCGAGCCGCACCGACTCCTGCCGGGTCTCGCCGCCGGGCACGACGAGGTAGTCGGTGCGCTCGGGCAGGGCGTGCTCGTCGAGGAGGTTCTTGACCTCGGCGGCGCCGTCCGGCGGCGCGACGACGACGACCAGGGACACGGAACGGGACGCCGCCATGGCCCGTACCGCATGGATGAGCATGGGCGTCCCACCCAGCGCGCGGAGCGCCTTGGGGGCGCCCGGGCCGAGCCGTACGCCGCGGCCGGCCGCGGGAATCACGGCGGCGGTGCGGTACGGACGCGATTGATCAGACATCGGTTGCACTCCGAAGCTTCGGCATGTTTGTTTCCACAGCCGACATGGGTATGGCCACAAGCGAGCCGGGCGCCACGCCATGACTCGACCGGGCCCTTTCCGTGACACCTGGTCGAAGTCGGACAAGCCGCACCGGTCGCTCGGGATCGGCTACACAAGATCGCGAGCAACGTATCGGGGGGATCGCCGATGAAGCCAACGCATCGGCGAGTCAGAACGTAATCCAGACACGTCCTGACCGAATCCGGACATGCCGCAGCGCCCGACGACATACCGTGAATACGGTTGTCAGCGGGCACCGCGGCACATTTTTTTACGACCGGCGCGAGCCGGTTCAGGACGCGAGTACCTCGTCGAGCAGAGCCTCGGCCTTGTCTTCGTTCGTGTTCTCCGCGAGAGCGAGCTCGCTCACCAGAATCTGACGAGCCTTGGCGAGCATGCGCTTCTCACCTGCGGAGAGTCCACGCTCGCGCTCACGACGCCACAGGTCGCGAACAACTTCGGCGACCTTGATGACATCGCCGGAGGCGAGCTTCTCCAGATTTGCCTTGTAGCGCCGGGACCAGTTCGTCGGCTCTTCGGCATACGGTGCACGCAGCACCTCGAAGACCCGGTCCAGCCCCTCCTGCCCGACCACGTCGCGCACACCCACGAACTCCGCATTGTCCGCCGGCACACGAACCGTCAAGTCGCCCTGGGCGACCTTGAGCACCAAGTAGGTCTTGTCCACGCCTTTGATCTGGCGAGTTTCGATAGCCTCGATCAGCGCGGCCCCGTGATGGGGATAGACCACGGTGTCGCCAACCTTGAACGTCATGTGACAGGTACCCCTTCCGTGGCTATCAAGAGTAACACGAGAACAGCTTCTCCTGAATGGCGTTTTCGCAGGTCAGGGCATATCTCGGGGCTTGACAACAGCAACACGTACGTGCTGCGGAAGGCTCACGGGAGACGGTATTCGCAGGTCGGAGCGGCTGTACGGGCGAGGCGAAACGCGTACGTTGCGCACATCCGAACCCCCCACCAAAGTGGCCGAACGTCCCGTTTTGCCGGATTCTGGATGATGAACTTTCCGTACTCCGTTCGGACGTCGATCACCCGTACGGATGTAAGTGTGATGGATCAATGGAATTGATCAGCCCCCGATGCGATCGGTTATGCGCGCGGAATGCGCCACGCTCCATGAATTGATCACCGGCGATATGTGAACGGCGCGTGTCGACCGGTTTCGGGATGCGCCGGTCCGCGAACCTCGGCCGGGTGCGGACCCCGAACGGCACCGGCTCCGGGAAGTGCCGGTGCGCGAAGGGGCGGGTCGGGTGCGGGGCGGGACGGGCGGCTCGGTAGCCTAAGGCCGCTGACACACCCTTAGGGCGGCTTTACGTCGCCCGCCCCTCCCGTCCGCAGTCCGACACGTTCAAGGAGTTGCCGCCGCCGTGAGCCGCAGCCTTCGACACGGCGCCCTCGCCGCCACAGCCATCGTGTTCTCGATCGCCTCGCTCACCGCGTGCGGTGCGGGCAATGACGCAGCGACGCTCAAGGTCAGGCCGGACACTGCTGCCGCCGCCTCCGGTGACATCAGCATCCAGAACGCGAACGTCATCACCCAGCCCGAGCGCAACGCCGAGGGCCCGGCCGTCGTCTCCGCGACGCTGTTCAACAAAGGCCACAAGCAGCAGACCCTGGACTCCGTCACCCTGCCGGGTACGAGCGTCTCGGTGAAGCTGCACGCCGCCAAGGGCGCCGGACCGGTCGTGGTCCCGGCCGGCGGCAGGGTGGTTCTCGGCGGCGAGGGCAATGCGTCCGCCGTGATCGAGAACAGCCGCGAGGCCGCGCAGGCGGGCAATGTGCAGCCCGTCGTCTTCAAGTTCAGCTCGACCGGTGAGATCTCGCTCGGCGCGTTCGTCGTTCCGGCGACCAGCTACTTCCAGGGCTTCGGCCCGAGCTCGCTGCCGGTGGCGCAGTCGCCCGAGACCTCCACCACGCCGTCCGGTGCCGCCTCGCCGGCTGCGGGGGCCCCGGGCGCGTCGGATTCCGAGAGCGACACGGTCGCCCCGAGCGACGCCGCGTCCGCCTCGGCGCAGACCGACTGACCGTACGCGGGTACGCGGACGGCGGAGGGCGCCCTCCCTTTCGGGGGGCCCCCTCCGCCGTCGCACACGGGCCGGTTTACGGCTCGAACTTGTACCCCAGGCCCCGCACCGTCACCAGGAAGCGCGGTGCGCCCGGGTCGGGCTCGATCTTGGCGCGCAGGCGCTTGACATGGACGTCGAGGGTCTTGGTGTCGCCCACGTAGTCCGCGCCCCAGACCCGGTCGATCAGCTGCATGCGGGTCAGGACCCGGCCCGCGTTGCGCAGCAGCATCTCCAGCAGGTCGAACTCCTTGAGCGGGAGGTCGACCTTGCCGCCGGAGACCGTGACGACGTGGCGGTCCACGTCCATCCGGACCGGGCCCGCCTCCAGCGCGGCCGGCGTGACCTCCTCCGGCTCGCCGCGGCGGCGCAGCACCGCGCGGATGCGGGCGACGAGTTCCCGCGAGGAGAACGGCTTGGTGACGTAGTCGTCGGCTCCTATTTCCAGGCCGACGACCTTGTCGATCTCGCTGTCCTTGGCCGTGACCATGATCACGGGGACGTTGGACCTGCTGCGCAGCTGACGGCAGACCTCCGTACCGGGCAGGCCCGGCAGCATCAGGTCGAGCAGCACGAGGTCGGCGCCGTTGCGCTCGAACTCGTCCAGCCCGTCCGGGCCCGTGGCCGCGATGGCGACCTCGAAACCCTCCTTGCGGAGCATGTAGGACAGGGCGTCGCTGAAGGATTCCTCATCCTCGACGACAAGCACTCGGGTCACGGAAGGACCTCCGGGGCAGGGAATGAATCAAGGGTGTCGGGGTGAGCGGGTCCGCAGGGGCCCTCGTCGCCGTTGACGATGAGCGGTCCGCCCGAGCTGCGGTCCCGTTCCCGTACGGCGCCCGCTTCGGGCAGCCGCAGGGTGAAGGTGGAGCCCTGGCCCTCCGAGCTCCAGACCGTGACCTCCCCGCCGTGCGAGGCGGCCACGTGCTTGACGATGGCGAGGCCGAGGCCGGTGCCACCGGTGGCCCGTGAGCGGGCCGGGTCGACGCGGTAGAAGCGTTCGAAGACCCGCTCGCGGTCCTTCTCCGAGATACCGATGCCCTGGTCGGTCACGGCTATCTCGATCTGGTCCCCGCCGGGTACGGACAGTCGCCTGGCGGCGATGCCCACTCGGGTACGGGCGGGGCTGTAGTTGACGGCGTTCTCGACGAGGTTGCCGAGCGCCGCTGCGAGCTGGCCGCGGTTGCCCCAGATACGGAGCTCCGCGGTGCCGCCCGCTGCCATGGTGATCTGCTTCGAGCCGGCCTGCTGGCGGCAGCGGTCGATGGCCTCGGCCACCAGCTCGTCCACCCGGACCGGCTCGGCGTCCTCCAGCGGGTCGTCGTTCTGCACCCGGGAGAGGTCGATGATCTCCTGTACGAGGTTGGTCAGCCGGGTCGCCTCGATCTGCATCCGCCCCGCGAACCGCTCCACCGCCTCCGGGTCGTCGGAAGCGTCCATCACGGCCTCGGAGAGCAGCGAGAGCGCGCCGACCGGGGTCTTGAGCTCATGGCTGACGTTGGCGACGAAGTCGCGCCGTACCGCTTCTATGCGGCGGGCCTCGGTGAGGTCCTCGACCAGCAGGAGCACCAGACGGGAGCCCAGCGGGGCGACCCGGGCGGACACCGCGAGGGCCTCGCCGCGGCCCGTACCGCGCCTGGGGAGATCCAGTTCGACCTGCCGTATCTCACCGTCCCGGCGGGTGTCCCTGGCCATGTTCAGCATCGCGTCGACAGCGAGCCGCCCGCCCCTGACCAGGCCCAGCGCATAGGCGGCGGAGCTGGCCTTGACCACGCTGTCGCTCTCGTCGAGCACGACCGCGGAGGAGCTGAGCACGGACAGGACCGTGTCCACCCCCGGGGGCAGGGGGGCATTGCTGTCGGGCCGCAGGGAGGTACGCGTCGGCTTCTTCTGGTCGCGCTCGCTCCAGCGGAACGCCAGCATGGCGATCACGCCGGTACACGCACCGCCGATCGCCGCAGCTGCGGCGACTGCCGCGTTCACGTCCATACGTCAAGGTTATGCGGGTCCGGGAGGACTCTCCCAGCCATCCGAGTGCGGATCCGAACACTCGTCGCCCAGAGTTCACCGAGGAGCAAGGGTTGGTTCACTTGGGCGGCCGGAATCCGACGCGTACGCCGCCCATGGTGGCAGCGTGGGGTTCATACCTGGCCCCGGCCTTAGTGAGGACTGGAGAGGGACTTCCATGCGTGACGCGTACCACGAGGAACTCGACTCGATCGGCGAGGGACTGGTCGAGATGGCCCGGCTCGTCGGGTCGGCGATCGGCCGGGCGACGACGTCCATGCTCGATGCCGATCTCAAGCTCGCGGAGAGCGTGATCGCCGCGGACCAGAAGGTCGACGACCTCCAGCACGACCTGGAGGCGCGGGCCATCGCGCTGCTCGCGCGCCAGCAGCCCGTGGCGACGGATCTGCGGATCGTGGTCACCTCGCTGCGGATGAGCGCCGATCTGGAGCGCTCGGGCGACCTCGCCCAGCATGTCGCCAAGCTGACCCGGCTGCGGTTCCCGGAATCGGCGGTGCCGCACGACCTGCACGCCACCATTCTGGAGATGGGGCAGCTGGCGCAGCGCCTGATGGCCAAGGCGGCCGAGGTGATCATCACCAAGGACGTCGATCTGGCGCTCCAGCTGGAGCAGGACGACGACGAGATGGACCTGCTGCACCGCACTCTGTTCCAGCACCTGATGGACGATCGCTGGAAGCACGGCATCGAGACGGCCGTCGACGTGACACTGCTCGGCCGCTACTACGAGCGCTTCGCCGACCATGCGGTGTCGGTCGCCAAGCGCGTGGTCTACCTGGTGACGGGCGAGCACGCCGACGAGATCCAGCAGCAGACAACGGTGGAGGGCGCGTAGCGGCGTACGCCGTCGCAACCCGTCGCACATGTGTCTCTGCGCGTGTGCGCCGTTGATGCGCCCGCCCCGTTGGGCATGCAATGGGGTGGGGCGGCACGCCTTGTCCGTACGCCCCGGTCGTACGCGCGTCGTCGTGGCGTACGGCCCTGTCGTGCGCAATGAGGAGGAACCATGGCCGATTCCCCCACGACCGACCCCCAGCAGGAGGCACCCGCTGAAGTGGTGCACCTGACCGTGCTCGGCGCCTGCGGCTGCGGCTCGGGCTGCGGATGCGGATGCCAGTCCGGGGCCCCGTGCCAGTGCGGTGGCTGCAGCGGCTGACCGGCGGGCCTGTACGGAGCCGGAAGGGCGCCCCACGCGGAGCGGCTGCTCCGTGTGGGGCGCCCTTCGTGTGCCGATGCAGCGCCGGGCGGCGTCCGCGCGTCCCCTAGGCGGAAGGCCCGGGCCCGGCATCGGCGTCGGCCCCGGGACCGACCGGGACGGCATCCCCCGCATCCCGGCCCCTTCCCGTCACCGTGCGGCCGCTCTCCGCCACCCGGCTGCCCTCGGAGGCCGCCCCGTCGTCCCCCGGCAGATTCCGCATCAGCAGCCCGTACCCGAGCGCGGCCCCGGTACCCAGGACCGCACACGTCCCCCACAGCCACTGCGCCCCGAACCGGTCGATCACCACACCCGACATCAGCGGTGCGACCAGCGCCGCCGCGGACCAGGACATCGTGTACATGCCCTGGTAGCGGCCGCGGCCCTGAGCGGGCGAGAGCCGGACCACCAGACCGGTCTGGACGGGCGAATTGACGATCTCGGCGACCGTCCAGACGCAGATGGTCAGCGCGTACACGGCGACCGAACCGGCGAACGCGGTGAGCCCGAATCCGTACCCCGCCAGCAGCGACGACACGATGAGCAGCCGGCGCGGATCACGGTGCTGGATGAAGCGGGTGACCGGGATCTGGAGCACCACGATCAGTACACCGTTGACGGCGACGGCGGTGCCGAAGTCGGAGCTGGAGAACCCGTCCGCCCCCATGGCCACCGGCAGCCCCACGTACCCCTGCTGGAAGATCAGGGCGATGACGAAGGACAGCCCGACGACGCTCATGAACCGCCCGTCGCGCAGCACGGTGGAGAGCCGGACCTCGTCGGCGCCGGTGACCGCATGCCCGGCCGGCGCCGACTTCTCCGGCCGTGACTCGGGCACCTTCATGAAGACGACGAAGGCGCAGACGAGCGTCATCGCGGCCTCCCCGAGGAACCCGGCGAGGTAGCTGTACTCGGCGACGAACCCGGCCCCGGCCGAGGAGACGGCGAAGCCCAGATTGATCGCCCAGTAGTTGAGCGAGAAGGCCCGCACCCGGTCCTCGGGCCGGACGATGTCGGCCATCATGGCCTGCACGGCGGGCCGCGAGGCGTTGCTGGCCATGCCGACGACGAAGGCGACGGCCGCGATCGCCACCGGATGGACCATGAACCCGAGCACGGCCACGGACACGGCGGTCGAGGTCTGCGCGATGAGCATGGTGGGCCGGCGGCCCAGCCGGTCGGTCATCACCCCCGCCCCGAGCGAGGAGACGACCCCGCCGAGCCCGTGCAGCGCGGCGACCAGACCGGCGTACGAGGCGGAGTAGCCCCGGTCGAGGGTCAGGTAGAGCGCCATGAAGGTGGCGACGAACGCCCCGAGGCGGTTGACCAGCGTGCTGGTCCACAGCCACCAGAACTCCCTGGGGAGACCGGACACGGATTCGCGTGCGGCCCGTCTGAAACCGGCGACAGACATACGGAATCCCCCCAGGGAAGTACGGAACGAACACCGACGGTAAGAGGCCCGTCGGCCATCCGAACATTACGAATCCCGGATTCCGGTCCGCCAGTCAATTGACGCCGGCCGTCAATCGTCACGCCCCCGGCCCCTCACCCGCCCCGCCTGTCCGCCCTGTGACCGGCCGCGCAACGCCCGTACGGCTTCGATTACGCTCGGGCCCATGGCCGACGCACCGTACAAGCTGATCCTCCTCCGCCACGGCGAGAGCGAATGGAACGCGAAGAACCTGTTCACCGGTTGGGTGGACGTCAACCTCACGGAGAAGGGCGAGAAGGAGGCCGTCCGCGGCGGTGAGCTGCTCAAGGACGCCGGCCTGCTCCCCGACGTCCTGCACACCTCCCTCCAGAAGCGCGCCATCCGCACCGCACAGCTCGCGCTGGAATCCGCGGACCGTCACTGGATCCCCGTCCACCGCTCCTGGCGGCTGAACGAGCGCCACTACGGTGCCCTGCAGGGCAAGGACAAGGCGCAGACGCTCGCCGAGTTCGGCGAGGAGCAGTTCATGCTCTGGCGCCGCTCGTACGACACCCCGCCGCCCGCCCTCGAGGACGGCACAGAGTTCTCCCAGAGCGACGACCCGCGCTACGCGACGATCCCGCCGGAGCTCCGCCCGCGCACCGAGTGCCTCAAGGACGTCGTCGTCCGCATGCTGCCGTACTGGTACGACGGCATCGTCCCGGACCTCCTGGCCGGCCGCACGGTCCTGGTCGCCGCGCACGGCAACAGCCTCCGTGCCCTGGTCAAGCACCTCGACGGCATCTCCGACGCCGACATCGCGGGCCTGAACATCCCGACCGGCATCCCGCTCTCCTACGAGCTGGACGCCGACTTCCGCCCGATCGAGCCGGGCGGCACGTACCTCGACCCGGACGCGGCGAAGGCCGCCATCGAGGCCGTGAAGAACCAGGGCAAGAAGAAGTAAGACGGACTGATCAAGCCCCCTACCTGCGAGTTCTCCGCCGGTAGGGGGCTTGCTGCTGTGCTGGGGCCGTCTCTGGGCCGTGAGCTGCTCGACCGGGCCGTCAGGCGACAGGACCAGGGGAATGCGGTTCCGGCTGCTGCCTCAGCTCTGCCTGTTCTCCTGCATCGCGCAGGGCCGCGACCGCTCTCTCGGCGGTCTCTTCCGGAATGCGGTCGAGAATCACGACAGGGGCTTGATCCACCAGGACCTTGCTACGCCAGAGGCTCAGTCCAGTCATCCGGCGTACGACCTGGGCCACGTCGAGTGGACAGGCACCCGGGTGGACGAGCACCACCTCGTGGGGCACGTCGTCGCAGACCAACATGAAGTACTTGACGGCCATCCCTGTTCCCCCCTGGTTATGTGCGTGACTGCGGGAGCCGTTTCGATGTGACTGTGAGCGTCACCATCTGACCGAGTTTGCGATGTCAGTTTGTTTTGACGTCACTTGGGTGCTTGCGGTGGGACTGTGAGGTGTGCTTCTCCCGCTGGGGGCCTCATGGGTAGCTCGCAGTCGAAGGTCGAGTTGTACCGGCGATGCGGCGGGATCACCGGGTGGGCATGTCGCTGCGGGCGCTTCAGCGCACGCGCAATGTGACCTGGAGGACGGTCCGGCGGGCTCTGGACGGGCAGTGGCCGCAGCCGCGGAAGAAGCAGCGGGGCAAGGAGTCCCGGCTCGATCCCTACAAGTCGCTGATCGACGGCATGCTGCGGGCTGACCTGGACGCTCCTCCCGAACAGCGGCACACTACCCAGCACATCTATGACCGCTTGGTGGAGAGCCACCGGCTTGTCACCCTCGGCGCGCCCCCTGGGTGATGTAGCGGTAGAGCAGATTGAGTCTGCCGGTGTATCCGAGCTCGCGCGCCGCTCTGTCCCGTGCGTGGGTGAACGAGGTCTCCACCCTGAAGGCCGTTTGAGTGACTGGAGCGTCACCTTCTGCACGCGCACACGCAACGTGTGGTGCGATGCCCACGTGAAATCCGGGGGTCGGGCTCGGAAAGCGACGCCCGCCCTGGATCCGTGGACGATTGAAGGGAAGCCCATGGTGCTCCGTGCGCTGGCCGCGACTGGTGCCGCCACATCATTGTTCGGCTCGTCGGCCTTCGGCGGCAACCCGTCCCCGCCGCCGGACCGGATCGTCATCGACACCGTGGCGGTCAACGGTTCCGGCTGCCCGGCGGGGACGGCCGCCGTGACCGTGTCCCCTGACAACACCGCCTTCACCGTCACCTACAGTAACTACCTCGCCCAGGTGGGGCCCGGGTCGGCGCCGACCGACCGGAAGAAGGACTGTCAGCTCAACCTGCGAGTGCACGTCCCCGGTGGCTACACCTACGCGATCGTGTCCGCCGACTACCGCGGCTTCGCGTCACTGGCGCCGGGTGCGTCCGGGACCCAGCGGGCCAGCTACCACTTCCAGGGCAACGCCCACACCACCAACTCGACCCATCACTTCAAAGGCGGGTTCAACGGCAACTGGCAGACGACCGACACCGTGGACGTCGCCTCCCGGGCCTTCGCCCCCTGCGGGGAGGAGCGCAACCTCAACATCAACACTGAACTGCGGGTCGAGCGCGGCACTTCGAGCCCGAGCGCCACCAGCTTCATGGAGATGGACTCGACGGACGGCAGGATCAAAACCGTGCACCACCTGGCCTGGAAGCAGTGTCAGTGATCTCCTGGCGCTGCGATCGGCGGGTGCGTCCAGGCCGACGGCTCTCGTAATCGGTGGTAGCACTGTGTGGTGATCGCTGGGGGGAGTGCGCTGGCGGAGCAGGTCGACGGTGGCCCAGGACGGAGGAGGAGTACCGGGCCCGTCCGGTCCGCCGATCCGCATCACGGCGTGGAAGTGGATCGCCCCGCGCTTCTGGAACTCCGCGACCTTGCCGTATGAGAGCCGGGCCGATTCCTTCAGTTCCACCTGCGTGAGTCCGGCGCGAGCCGCGATCTCCCGTCGGAGGCGGGTGGTGAAGGGCGACAGCCAGGCCGCCCGCCTCCGCAAAGGATTGCGCGGCGGACGGCCACCGGGCTTCGACGAAGAGCGGTACAAGAAGCGCGACACCGTCGAGCGGGCCATCAACAAGTTCAAACACGCACGGGCCGCGGCGACTCGCTACGACAAGCGCGGGTACGTCTTCCTCGGCACCGCGACCGCGGCAGCCGTCGCCATCCGGCTTCGAGCCTGATCGCCCTCACCAGGCCGGAGGCCGAGACTGGTCGCCACCCTCGATCTCCTTCGGCCAGTCAATGGGGCGGCTGTCCGTCCTGCTCAGGATCCCGGGGTCGGGTGGGAACTCTTCGTCGTGCGGTCCGGACCAATAGGCCCGCCGCGTGCGCGGAAGGGGTATCTCCACCAGTTTGCCGTCGTGGATCATCCACAGCCCGAAACAGTCGTCCTCCTCGTCATGGATCAGGACCTGCACCGTCTCCGGCCGGGGCCACGGCAAGGACTCCAGGTGCTTCAACAACCCGGATCTACTGCCCATCCGCACGAACTCCGCACCCCAGCCGAACCCCCAGTTTCCGCCGGGCAGCATCTCGAAGAACGCTCCGTTCCAGGTGCGTGTGTCGTCGCGCCGCGTCAGTGGCTCCATGACCTCGTCCGCGTCCTGCGCCAGCACGATGACCTCAGCAATTCTGCTCATGCCGGAATACCACCGTGAACCACGGATGCACCGCAACTGAGATCTACTGCAGGTCAGAAGTCGAATCAGGGCAGCGCTTGAGGACGACGTCGCCCTTGGCCATGCTCGCCCGGACAGGTCCTGGTACCGCGCGGCAGACACGCCAAGTACGACGGGGCGGGAAGGCGGAACCGGCCGGATTCGAACCGGCGTCCTCGCGATTTTGGAGACCGCGCGCGACGACCTCTGCGCTACGGCTCCGCCCCGTCCGCCATCCTACGGACTCCCGCTGCTGCCAAGGTGCCCGTGCCCCTGCCGTGCCCGGTCGGACAGGAACTGACGGGGAGCCACGGTGATTGACGGACAGCCCGCAAGAGAATGACCCCCGACCGATTCACCTGGTCAGGGACCGTTCACCTGCGGTGGGTGTGGGATTTGAACCACGGTGACATCGCTGCCACGACGGTTTTCAAGAGGGTCGTGCCTGGTTACTACCCCATGGGCCTGACCTCGCCATTTCCTCCTGCGACATCTGCCCCAGAGCACTCTTGGTCCTCCCCTGGTCCACAGGACGCAGCTGCGGCAGCACGGCTCTGCACGCCGAAGGCGCACAGCTGGACTCCTCTGAGCCCCCACCACAGCGTCCTACAGCCCAGGCATCTTCCCCGCCCCAGTTCAGGCTCGCCACCGGACGAGCGAGTCACCCCCCTTGCCCTGAAGAGGCCAACCGTCGCAGGCCTCAACTCAGCTCTACCAACTGCCTGATGGCAGTCGCAGAAGCCCGGGCTGCTCTGCGATGCTGGAGGTCGATCGAGAGGGGCCGCAGCGATGCAGTGGAAGATCCACGGGGAACGTCCGATCTACGAGAACAGCTGGGTGAACCTGTGGCTCACCGACGTCGAGACGCCGGACGGGAACCGCTGGGAACACCACGTCGTCAAGCTCCGGCACCTGGCCGTGGCCGCCGTCGTCAACGAACGGCGCGAGGTTCTGATGATGTGGCGGCACCGCTTCATCACGGACGCCTGGGCGTGGGAGCTGCCCATGGGCTTGGTCGAGGAGGGCGAGACACCGGCCGATGCAGCGGCCCGTGAGGTGCTGGAGGAGACCGGCTGGCGGCCCGGTCCGATAAAGCCGCTGATCTACGCCGAGCCAGCGAACGGCATCACCGACTCCCAGCACCACGTCTTCCGGGCCGACGGGGCGACGTACGAAGGACCGCCGACCGAAAAGAACGAGTCGGATCGGATCGAGTGGATCCCCTTGGCAGACGTGCGGGGCATGATCGACCGTCGCGAGATCGTCAGCAGTGGCTCCCTGGTCGGGCTGCTGTACGTGCTCATGGACGAGGCGATCCGCTGACCTGGCGGGGCAGCACTTCCCGGAGCCGGGACTCGAACGCCACCGCGGCTGACTCCCGGCGGAAGGGCTCCAGCTGCTCGTAGAACTCCCTGAGGTGGCTGGCGACTCGTTGCGAGCTGACGGCCGCCGCCGGGACCAGGGCATCCATAGCCGTGTGGCACGCCTCGTCGAGTTTGCCGCGCTGGAGTTGGGTGCGGGCGAGCCAGAAGGCGTGGAAGGCACGGCCTCGGTGGTTCGTCTGGTGTTCGCGGCGTAGAGCGTCCGCGATGAGAGGTTCGGCGAGGGCGGCTTCGCCCAGGCGACCGTGCGCAATGCCGGTGTCCACGATCAGCTTCGGCTCGTCGAAGTAGGCAACCCAGGCTGGGTCCGGATCGGCGGTGCCGATCCGGCCGAAGTGGGTGTGGGCTTCCGAGATCGCGGTGTGGGTCGCGCTGTGGTTCCCGAGGGTGGCGTGGGCGAAGGCTTCGCGCATCGCGAGCATGGCCAGCACACGCGGTGTCGTCCCCACGACCGTTCGGGCCTGGTCCTGGGCCGCTGTGACGAGTGCGAGGGCGTCCCCGGGCTTGTCCTGGTAGGTGGCCTGGAGGCTCATGCAGGCGAGGACATTGGCCATGGACTGGTGGTCCTCGATCGACTTGGCCAAGCCAAGGGATTCGGTGAAGTAGGCGCGTGCCTGGTTGTACTGGCGGGCGTCGAAGTAGGTCCACCCGGTGAGCCGGGCCAGCTCGGCCGCGATGCTGTGCAGGCCGGCTCTCATGGGCGCGGGACGCTGCTCCTTGAGGAGATCAACGACGTAGCGGAGCTGGCCGACGACCGCCGGCCGTAAGGTCTCACCGCCGTGCTCGTCGTCCCTCCGCCAGTAGTCCTCGATCGACGAATGCAGCGCGTCCAGCGTCGACGGGCTGAGGTCCCGCTCGGCCGCCAGGGCGAGGATGCTGTCCACGTCCGCCCCCGGCAGCCCGGCGGCCAGCGGCTCGGCGGATGGGGTCGGTGCCTCGGCCGGTTCTCGGGGCGCGACCGTCAGGCTGGTTGGCACCTCCCAGGGGCGTCGGGCAAGACCGAGCATGTGCCCGGGGATGCGCAGTCCGTCCGAGATCCGTTCGATCACGTCCATATGCAGCAACTGTCTTCGCCCAGCGATCACTTCGCCCACGCGGCTCGGGGTGAGGTCGCAGCGGCGCGCGATCATCGACGGATAGATGCCTGCTCGTGCTTTGACCAGCTGAAAGATGCGGCCGAAGTCTCTGGCCTGGCATGCCTCGATCATCACTGGAGCCGTGAGCAGGCTGACCGGGAGTTCCTTCGAGCGAGGTGGCTTGGGCATCGGGCACGCTCCGGCATGAGGACTACGGATCGCTGCACTTAGTCAACCGAGGGTGATGTTACCCAAGTTGGGTAATCCGCTTGGCCTTTCTGGCTGAGCCTGCGAATCGCGATGCTCCTGACCATGGCGAACGGACAGGACGACGTACGGATGACGCTGCGGGTCTCCCGCGACTCCGGCCAGACGTGGGGGCCTCTCACGGAGGTGGGCGTGGGCGACCCGCGGAGCGGCCTGGCTCGATGCCGGCTACTGGGTCATCTGGCTCATCGCCTCCGGCCACACCCCCACATCGGCCGAAGGGTGGGCCGCCGAGATCCCCGCCTGGCACACCGCCCCTGCCGAGGGCATCATCGCTTTCGCCGCCGCCAACGCCAACGTCTGGTCCGAGATCAGCACCGCCGACCCCGACCCGTGGACCCTGCGCCTCGCGACCGCCGCCACCGCCTGGCACGCACACCGCAGGACTGCTTGAACCGAACCCTCCGCTCGGGTGAGCCGAACGAGCGGCCGGCCGGAGCGGCTTTGGCCGGTGTCCTCTTCGGGTTGGGGTCGGGCATGTTCAGGGGGCCGTACGCCGGCCCGGCAACTCGGGCAGGCTTTGCCCCTGCCCGGAATTTGAACGAGTGGCCCCCTGAACTTGCCCGACGCGGGCCCCGGAAAAATCGATCTTCGATCGTGGATCGTTGTGGCAGGGTGCACGCATGTCCGTTGACGTTGCTTATCCCGTCTTCCGCACTGACGATCCTGCATTGGCGCTCCGAGTAGCGCGCCAGCTGCTCGCGGTGGGTGACCAGCAGCACGCGGGCGTAGGCGTGGACGTCGAACTCCTCACAGTCGAGGACGTACTGCGCGTATGGAGCGCGCTGCCCGACGCATGGTTCAGGAAAGAGGACACCGAGGACTGGGTCCGCGATCCAAGCGACCCGACTGGATTGCACGGTGGAGTCCACGCACCCCAGCTCTCCACCGATCCCGCATTCCTGTCGGCGCATCTGCCGATCTGGGCATCGATGCTGGATCAGCCAGTAGGAAGCGTTGAGGACAGGTTCATGGCCGTGGCCGGCAGGCATGTGGCAGAGATCCGCTGGGAGGGTCTGGGCTGGCCGGAGGTTCCGGAACCGGGCCTGTACGCGGACTTCAAGCATGCCGAGGTCTCTGTGCTGTTCAACGCCGCCACACGCGAACTGGACGAGCGCCGCGACGAGCACACTGCCCTCGTGCACGTCCGTCGCAGAAACGGCGACGGGTACGAGGAACGCCATGCAACCTGGCTGGCCGAACAGGTTGGCCAGACCGTCATCGGTCCGCCGCAGCTGAGCTAGCGCCTGGACACGGTGTACAGCAGGGTTCCTGGGCCGTCCCTGGGCCGTCCGAGGCCAACAAACGGCAGCAGATGACCACCGGCGATGACAGGTGACATCTCCGCAACCACGGGGCGCGGAGCAGGCATAACTCAGGTCAGCCGGAGCGGTACGCAAGACCCGGGCAAGAAGAAGTAGTACGTCGACAACAAGCCCCCTGCCTGCGGCTCCTCCTCCGCAGGCAGGGGGCTTGTTGTCGCACTGGGCATTTCAAGACCTCCGCCCGACGCCCGGCTATCGGCCGCCCATGCGTGTCTGCACCGCGCGCTCCACCTGGACGCCAGGGACCAAGCCCGCTCCACGGTGTGGCCGAAGGCAGACGGGATGGAAGCCTGGGGACGGCAGTGGGCTGAGGCGCGCGGCTTCGACGGTGGCTCGGCGATGGGTGTCGCACACCACCGCATGTGTAGAGGCCGAGCTCAGAAGATCCTCAAGCTTTCGCTTTGGATGCCACGAACGCCGGACGGCATGCCATGGTCATCACACGCGCGAACGCGAGCGCGTATCTGCAGGCGACTGCACCCACTCGACGGGGGAGACGCACGTGTTCGGAGCAATGGACCTGGGTGCCAAGATCGCAGCAGCTGTCACGATCACCGCTGTCGTCGGACTGGCCATCACTGCGATCCGCTGGTTCAAAGCACAGAATCGGTAGGCCGGGTCCGTCTCCGGGCCGTCCAAGGCCACTCGGCAGCGGCCGATGACGACAGCTCGGACGAGGCCGCGCAAGGCCCGGACCAGCGAAGACCCAGGTCGCCAGGAGCGGCGGCAAGACCTTGGGCCAAGTAGTAGGGCCCTACCTGAACGAGCCCCCCTGCCTGGGGTTTGCCGCAGGGGGCTTGATTCGCCGTCCATGACTGCGGGGGCAGCGCCCCCGCCCCCGAGCTTCGTCACGCCCCCGGCAGCTCGAACAACTCCCGCTCCCGCCCCTCCCCCTCCGCACCCAACGCCCGCCCGATGCGCGCCGCCAACGTGTCCCACGGGCGGCAGGCGACCACCGGCAGAGCATGCAGGCGGGCCTGGTCGCCCAGCCATCGTGAGTACTCCGCGCTGACCTGCGCCCGATGCCGCTGTTCGCCGCTGTCGGGCTCCCGGGAGGCGTAGTTGGCGGTGATCTGGTCCGGGTCCTCCTCGTGCAGGAACACCGCCCGCACGCGGCGGTCCGCCGCCCGGCCCTCGTGGATCGCCGCCGCAGCGGCGGCCGGGGTGAGGTAGTCGCCCTCGATCACGGCGGGGACGTCGACCGTCAGGCGGTTGCGCACGACTCCCAACACCGCGGGCTCCAGGGCCCTGGAAGTGGCGATCTGAAGGTCCAGCACCTGCTCGGTGGCGAGTTGTGCCATGTCGGGGATGTCATCGAAGTGGTGGAGAGCGGGGTGGTGTTCAGCCGTCGTCATGGCCCCGACGGCGCTCACTACGTCGTCGAACTCGACCACGAACGCCTCGACCTCATCGGCCAGTTGCGCGGCCACCCGGCTCTTGCCGACGCCCGACGCCCCGCCAAGAAGCAATATGTCCCACGATGTTCCTGTCACGGGGCGAACGTATCGCGTGGGCTCCGCGTCGGTCGCGCGCCCTGGCGCTACCGTGGCCCGAGCACCGGCCCGCGCATGGGCGGAGCCGATCGGACGGGCCGTGCGGAGAGAGCAAGGAGAGCGGGGAGAGCAATCATGGGCGAGCCCCTGAAGACCTTCGTCGGCGGCGCCGAAGTCGACGTACCCAACAGCATTCCGGACATCCGGGCCACCCTGCCCGAGGAGAGACGTGAGGAGTTCGACCGCGCCATCAACGACGCCGGTGTGAGCGAGATCCAGGCGGTCATGCGGCACTGGATGCTGGAGGCCGTACCCGATCCGGAGGCCGAGAAGATCCTGGACCGGCTGGCGCAGGACGAGGCCGAGAGGCGGACCGTAGCTTGAGCTTCCGCATCTCCTACGCCCCGCCGGCCGACGACACCCTGGCCAAGATGCGCGACAGCGAGGTCTTCCGGGACGAGATGGCGCGCACCCTGGGCCTCGACCCGTACGGGCACGGGTCGTCGGCCGTCAAGAGCGAGCGCGACCGCCGCGAGGCGACGGTCGCCGGGGCCATCGTGCTCTATTACGTCTCCGGGTCCGTCCTGATCGTCACCGTGGTGAGGCTCGTCCCGCTGCCCTGAGCCGGCACCGAACCGAGGTGATGCCCGGGCAACCCGAGCGATCCTGCCTCACTCCCCGGATTCTGCGGGGATGCCGATGGTCTTGCCGCTCTCGTCCACGGTGCGGGTATCCCAGTACTTGTCCCACTTGTCACCCACATGCTCGGGAACCTTGCCCTTCGGATACCGGGCGAAGCCCTTCGGTGGTGCCTCGTCGTCGGGCACGCACGCCGATCCGGCGCCCCCGACGGCGAGGACCGGATATTCGCCGCCGCCGCAGATCGCGTCCTCCATCGAGCAGCCCGCGGTCAGCAGCGCCACGGTCACGGAGGCCAGGGCGAGGCCCACCGCGGACCGGCTCGGGCGGCGCCCGCTTCTCGCGGGCGCCGATCGGTCAAGTCGGCTGATCCTGCGCACGGTTGGCTCCCTCTGGGTGGTTGGTACGACCAGCCTGCCGGGAGGGTGAGGCACCGATCATGAGTACGAGTACTCACACGTGCCGGGTTGCATACCTGTTCCACGGACGCGGCGCCGGCGAACTGGCACAGGCCCGCCGCCACGAGGAACGCGCAGAGCCACGCCCGGCCTCCTACGCCAGCTTCGCGGCCTGAGCCTCGACCACCGCGGTCGGCAGCTCGAAGTCCCCGCCCCCGCCCATCGAGGCCAGGTTCATCGAGGAGAACGAGGCGAACGTGGGGCCCTGACGCAGAGCCACCAGCTTCAACTGGCCTTTCTCGCCACCCTGTTCAAGCTGCACCGTCCAGGCGACCGCTTCCTCGCCGCCCTTGACCCGCTCCTCAGTGATCTTGCTGACCTTCTGCTTCTCACCGGCAGCCGTGAAGTCGAACCCGCCCGCGCAGTCGGTGGCGGCGGTGCGCAGCGAGGCGACCGACTCCTCCGCGCCCTTGCCGTCGTACGAGCCGAGGGCAAGCTGCGTCGTCGTGATGTCGAACGCCGCCTTGAACGCGTCTTCGGCATCCGCGCCGTCCTGCTCCATGCTGCCCTTCTTGGGCTCGCTGACGACCGTCCGCTTGGTGAACGCCGCGGGCTCACCGACCTGCGCCCCCATCAGCGCGTCGGCGAACGGCGCGCAGACCTCCTTCTCGACCTTGATGTCGTCGCCGGAGATCACGTCCTTGGCCGCAGCCTTGGCGATCTTGTGCCCCTTGACGTCGCCCTGGGCCAGCGCCGCCTTCTCCAGCTCGGCGGCGGTCAGCGCCTTGGCGGCCGGCTTCGCGGCGGCGGAGTCCTTGCCCTTGGTATCCGCTCCCTTGTCACCGGAAGCGGAGTCCGATCCGCCGCCGCAGGCGGTGGCGAGCAGGGCCAGGGACACCGCGGTGGCGGCAACGGCGGTACGGCGTACGGCGGTGGATCGCATGGTCCGGTCCGTCTCTCTGAGCTGGATCTTCGGGTTTTGCTCACCCTATGAGCGACAGTTGGTTTGACGATCAATCAATCAGGGCACGGGATGTGATCGTGATGGCGCCGTGATCATCCTGTGAAAGCGCCGTCCGTCGCCGCAAGCCGGATCGAATACCGACACAGAGGGCAATTCATCCCATGCAGCCAGATGACACAACCGCGGTCGTTCTCCGGTCTGTTGGCGTGACGGAGGACCGGATCGCCGCAGTCGCACCCCTCGCCGGAGGCACGTTCAACGCCGTCACCCGGGTGACTCTCCTCGATGGCAGCGACTGGGTGGTGAAGATACCGCCGCCCACGACCGAGGGAACCCTGATGAGTTACGAACGCGATCTGCTGGTCAACGAGGTCGAGTTCTACACCTGCGCGGGCGATTCGGCGGCAGTCCCCCGTGTCCTGCACAGCGAACTGGACCCGGACGCCCCGACCGGTCCGTACGTGATCATGTCGGCCTGCCCGGGTCAGCCCTGGTACGACATCGCCGGGGCCGCGGGCGACCGCGTCCTGTCCGATGCCGAGGAGCGCCGGCTCAGGAATGAGCTGGGGCGGATCGTCGCCCGGCTGCACTCCGTCACGGGCCCCGGCGGATTCGGCTATCCGGCCGGGGCGTTGGGCCCGTTGGCCCCGACCTGGCGGCAGGCGTTCACGGCGATGACGGACGCCGTACTCGCCGACGCGGACACCTACCGTGCCCGGCTGCCGCGCCCTGCAGCCGATATCCGCGCGTTGATCGCCGCCGCCTCGCCCGTACTCGGCGACGTCACCCGGCCCGCCCTGGTCCACTTCGACCTGTGGCAGGGCAACCTGCTCGTCGGCGGGGAGCCCGGCGCGCGCACCATCGGCGGGATCATCGACGGTGAGCGGATGTTCTGGGGCGATCCGGTCGCCGACTTCGTATCGCTCGCGCTGTTCGCGAACATGGAGGAGGACGAGGACTTCCTCGCCGGGTACGGAAGCGGGAGCGGGCAGCCGTTGGTGTTCGACGCGTCCGTGCGGCTGCGGCTCGCGCTCTACCGCTGCTACCTCTACCTGATCATGCTGGTGGAGACCGTTCCGCGGCGCGTTCCCCAGGAGCACCTCGACTGGGTGTGGAAGGAAGTCGGTCCGCAGCTCGAATCGGCTCTGGCGGACGTGGAAGCGGCACTGCGGGCACGGGACTGACCACCGGTCCGCAGCGCCCGCCCCTCAGCCGGCCGGTGCCCGCTGCGCCGCGTGGAGGTTCGGCGGCAACACCGCCTCCGGTGTGCCGTACGCCTCCAGCCGGGTGTGCAGATCGCCGGTGAAGTCGGGGACGTCGATCTGGTCGAACTCCGTCACCTCGCTGACGCCGACCGTGGCGCTGTACGGGGCGGGCCCGTCGATCCGCATCAGCAGCAACGGAAGGTCAGCCGACGGGGCGTTGGGTCAGATGCGTGAACGCGTCCAGGTTCCGCGTGGACTCGCCGCGCGACACCCGCCACTCGTACTCCTTGCGGATCGCGCTCGCGAAGCCCAGCTCCAGCAGGGTGTTGAACGAGCCGTCGGCCGCTTCGAGGACCGTGCCGAGCAACCGGTCCAGCTCCTGCGGGGTGACCACGGAGAGCGGCAGCTTGCCGACCAGATAGATGTCGCCGAGCTGGTCGATCGCGTAACTCACGCCGAAGAGGCGGAGGTTACGCTCCAGCAGCCAGCGGTGCACCGCCGCGTCGTTCTCGTCCGGGTGACGGACGACGAAGGCGTTGAGAGAGAGCGAGTGCTTGCCGACGCGCAGCGAGCAGGTGGTGGACAGCTTCCGCGTGCCGGGCAGCTTGACGACGTAGCTGCCGGGTTCGGGGCTCTCCCATTCGAGCTCGGCGTCCTTCAGGGTCGCCTCGATGATCTGCGCGACCTGCGCGACCTGCGTCGTCACCGCTTCATCGGGTACGTCAGCCATGGTGCGAGCGTACGCGACGGCGGTGTTCGTGCATCGCGGCCGTGTACACGTCGGCGGTCGCGGACGCGGCGGTGTCCCAGCCGAAACCCCGGGCGTGCGCGGCGGCCGCCGCCCCCATTCGTGCGACCAGCTCCGGCGCCTCGGCGAACCGGCCCAGCGCCTGCGCGTACGCCTGCGGGTCGTGCCCGGGTATCAGGAAGCCGCTGACCCCGTCCCGCACCGCCACCGGAAGACCGCCCACGGCCGCCGCGACGACCGGGGTGCCCGCCGCCTGGGCCTCGATGGCGACCAGGCCGAAGGACTCGTTGTACGAGGGCATGACCAGCACGGACGCGGCCCGGAACCAGTCGGCGAGCTGGTCCTGCCCGACCGGCGGCTGGAACCGTACGACATCGGCGATGCCCAGCCGCGCCGCCAGCTTCTGCAGCCCCTCCGGTTTGGCGAGTCCGCTGCCGCTCGGACCGCCGACGACCGGTACGACCATCCGGCGACGCAGCGAGGGGTCGCGCTCCAGCAGGACGGCGACGGCCCGCAGCAGCACGTCCGGGGCCTTCAGCGGCTGGATGCGGCCCGCAAAGAGCGGAATCAGGGCGTCCTTCGGCAGTCCGAGGCGCGCCCGGGCCGCGGCGCGCCCGTCGGCGGGGCGGAAGCGGTCGAGGTTGACCCCGGGGTGTACGACGGCGACGGACCCGGGATCGGCCTCGTAGAAGCGGATGAGCTCGTCCGCTTCCTCGGCGGTGTTCGCGATCAGCCGGTCGGCCGCGCTGACGATCTGGGTCTCGCCGATGACGCGGGCGGCGGGCTCGGGGGTGTCGCCCTCCGCGAGCGCCGCGTTCTTGACCTTCGCCATGGTGTGCATGGCGTGGACGAGCGGGACGCCCCAGCGCTGGGCGGCGAGCCAGCCGACATGACCGGAGAGCCAGTAATGGGAGTGGACCAGGTCGTAGTAGCCGGGGCGCTGGCCGGCCCATGCCTGCATGACGCCGTGCGTGAAGGCACAGAGCTGGGCGGGCAGCTCCTCCTTGGCCAGACCCTCGTACGGCCCCGCGTCGACATGCCGGACCAGGACACCGGGCGCCAGCTCCACCGTCGGGGGCAGCCCGCCGGTGGTGGACCGGGTGAAGATCTCGACCTCGATATTGATCGCGGCGAGGCGCTTGGCCAGCTCCACGATGTAGACGTTCATGCCGCCCGCGTCACCCGTGCCCGGCTGGTGCAGGGGCGAGGTGTGCACGGAGAGCATCGCGATGCGGCGAGGTTTGCGGTGACCGCCGGGGAAGGCGGCGGGGAACCTGAGGCGCGGCGCGACACGGCTGCTGCCGAGCCGGGAGACGTACTGACTCACGTCGTCCGGTCCTCCTCACTCAGGGCATGGCACCGAAGGGACCAGAGCCCCTTCGGGGGCTGCAACAGCGGAATCTCTCCTTTCATTTCCGCTTTACCAAATCATTGCAGTGAGGGGGCCGCATGCCGGGTCGGGGCTCCGGGCACCCCGCGCCGCCCACCGGGCCGGACCGGGGCCGGGCACCCGCGTCGCCTTCCGCCCCCGTGAGATCGTTACGCTCGCTGTCATGCGCCCCATCGGCACCGCGACCCGCGGGACCACCAACCCGAACCGGCTCCGCCGCATGGACCGCTGGATCGCCGCCACCCACGGCCCGGCCCTGCGCCGCGCCGACACCCCCGTAGCCGTCGACCTCGGGTACGGCGCCGCCCCCTGGACCGCCGTCGAGTTGCTGCAGCGCCTGCGTACCGCCGAGCCGCGCACGACGGTGGTCGGCATCGAGATCGACCCGGAGCGGGTCGCGGCGGCGAAACCGTACGAACGCGAGGGCCTCACCTTTCTGCACGGCGGCTTCGAGATCCCGCTCCCCGAGCGCCCCGACCTCATCCGGGCGGCGAATGTGCTGCGCCAGTACGACGAGGGTGAGGTCGCCGCGGTCTGGCAGCGGCTTTGCGCGCGCCTGGCGCCGGGCGGACTGCTGGTGGAGGGCACCTGCGACGAGATCGGGCGCCGGCACGTATGGGTGGCGCTCGGCCCGGAGGGCCCGCGCACCGTGACGTTCGCGACCCGGCTCGCCTCCCTGGACCGCCCCTCCGACCTCGCGGAACGCCTCCCCAAGGCGCTGATCCACCGCAATGTTCCGGGCGAACCGGTCCATGCGTTCCTGCGGGACTTCGACCGGGCGTGGGCCGCGGCAGCTCCGTACGCTTCACTGGGTGCCCGGCAGCGCTGGATCACGGCGGTGCGGGCGCTGTCGGGCGACTGGCCGCTGGCGGACGGGGTGCGGCGGTGGCGCCAGGGCGAAGTCACGGTGAAGTGGCCCGCCCTCCAGCCCAACCGACAGCCCAACACGTACTGAACAGACCCGGCGGGCCCACATGCGAGGAGGCGGGAGGGAACGCGGACAGGGCATCGTTCGTCAGGACGATGGGGAGCGATTCCCGGGGCGCCGGTCGACCCGTGTGACCGTCAGGACAGCAGGTGTGTGCCTCTGTTGCTTTTCGGTACGGCATGGCACGATCTCGTCATCGGCAAGAAGTTACTGACGGTAAATCAGATTCATTCGGAGGGGGATCCCGTGAACCGACGTCACGTTGCCGCAGCCGCGATCAGTCTGGTCTGTGCGCTGACCGTACTCACCGCGCCGGTCCAGGCTTTCGCCGCGCCCGCACCCCCCTCCCCCCCAGTGACACAGCCCGACACCCGGTCCGGTTCCGGGTCGAAGACACCGAAGAAGAGCCTCGAAGAGGTGCGCGAGGAGATCGACGCCCTCTACCGCAAGGCCGGGGCGGCCACCGACGCGTACAACCTCGCCGAGGAGCAGGCCAAGAAGCAGTCCGGCGAGATCGTGAAGCTGGCCAGGGCCATCGTCGAGGGCCAGTCGAAGATCGCCGAGCTCAAGAACCAGGCCGGCGCCCAGGCCCGCGAGCAGTACCGCACCGGCGGACTGCCGCCGGGCGCCCAGCTGATGCTCAGCGACGACCCGCAGCTGTTCCTCGACGGGGTGAGCCGGGTCAGGGAGGGCCAGCAGGCCGCCCAGGGCGTCCTCGGCGAACTGACCAGGACCCAGCAGGACCTGGAGACGTACACCCAGGACGCGAGTACCAACTGGGAGAAGCTCGAAGCCAACCGTCTCAAGCAGGCCGAGGCCAAGAAGAAGATCAACGCGCAGATCGCCGCGGCGAAGAAGCTGGAAGACCAGCTGGAGAAGAAGGAGCGGGCCCGCCTGCTCAAGCTGGAGCAGGCGGCCGAGTACAAGCTGCAGACGGCCTGGCTCAGCTCCGGCGCCCTGAAGGACATCAACCGCGAGGCGAGTGCGAAGGGCAAGAAGGCGGTGGCCTTCGCGACCGCGCAGATCGGCAAGCCGTACGACTGGGGGGCCGAGGGCCCCGGTTCGTACGACTGCTCCGGGCTGACGTCACAGGCCTGGGCGGCGGCGGGCCGGCCGATCCCGCGTACCTCGCAGGAGCAGTGGCGGCTGCTGCCCCGCATCGCCGTCAAGGACATGCGCCCCGGCGACCTGATCATCTACCACGGCGACGCCAGCCACGTGGGCATGTACATCGGCGACGGCGCCATCATCCACGCCCCCCGCCCCGGCCGGAACGTCACACTGGCGGGCGCGGGCTCGATGCAGATCCTCGGCGTGGTCCGCCCGGACAAGTAGCGCGTGCTGCCCGGACGGGCAGATCAAGCCCGTCCGGCGATCGAGGACGAAGCACCCGCCGGGGACGCCCACGGGAGTGACCCGCACCACCCACCCCCCACCATCCCGCGTGACCTTTGTCATGCCCCGGCACCCGCCCCACCCCCGCACATCTCGCCGGATCCGTGACCTGAGGCGGCTTATGGCGGTGCATATGACAGCGGGCAATTGCGGAACACCATTCCGTTCCCCCACCGCGGACCGCTATCGTCCCCGTCTGGCGGATCGTCGATCGTCGTTCCGCCGCGCCCTCGGGGGGAGGGAAGGAAACCCGAACCGATGCCCGTACCCGTACCGCAGCAGCGCGCCGTTTCCGATGCGGAGACCTCCCACGGCGCCGACCTGACCCTCCTGGTGATCGAGAACGACCCGGCGGGCACCTTCACCGTCCCCGAGCTCCCGGCCGCAGCCGGCACGCGGGTCCGTATCCGCACCGCCCGCAACCTGACCGAGGCGGGCCGGCTCCTCACGGACGACGTGGACTGCATCCTGCTGGACCTGGCCCTGCCGACCGGCAGCGAGACCCGCTCCGCCCCCGCCGAAGGGGCCGACGAGCTCGCCACCCTCAAGCACGTCCTGCGGATCGCCCCGCGCCACGCCGTCCTCGCCCTCACAGCGGAGGACGACGCCGAGCTGGCCGCCGAGGCGGTACGGGTCGGCGCCCAGGACTACCTCTTCCGCGACGAACTCGACGGACGGCTGCTCAGCCGCGCCATCAGTTACGCCGTCGAACGCAAGCGCGCCGACGTCGCCCAGCACCAGCTCACCGAGTCCCGGCTGCGCGCCCAGGAGAACGCCCGCCTCGAACGCGGCCTGCTCCCCACCCCGCTGCTCGAAGGCTCCGATCTGCGCTTCGCGGCCCGCTACCGCCCCGGCCGCAGCCGCGCACTGCTCGGCGGGGACTTCTACGACACGGTCCGTACGCCCGACGGCACCGTTCACGCGATGATCGGCGACGTCTGCGGGCACGGCCCGGACGAAGCGGCGCTCGGCGTCGAACTGCGCATCGCATGGCGGGCGTTGACACTGGCCGGGCTCTGCGGCGACGAACTGCTCTCCACGCTGCAGCAGGTCCTGGAGCACGAGCGGGAGAGCGAGGAGATCTTCGCGACGCTCTGCACCGTCGACATCACCCCCGACGGCCGGCGCGCCGGCCTCTGCCTGGCGGGCCACCCCGCCCCGCTGATCGCCCGGCACGGACAGGCCGCGCACCTTCTCCCGTACGAGGACGGCGGCCCGGCTCTGGGTCTGCTGCCGCGCAACGACCTTCCCCAAGCTCTTCGAGCAGGGGACACCCCATGGCCTCGCCGTCAGGTGGATCTCGGCGGCTCCTGGAGCCTGATGATGTACACGGACGGGCTGATCGAGGGGCGTGTGGGGCCGGACGGCACTCAACGGCTCGGCCAGGACGGCATGGTCGCGATGATCAACCGCCAGCTGGCTCAGGGGCTCACCGGCGAGGATCTCCTGGAGGCCGCGGTCACCCAGGTGCGGGAGCTGAACGGCGGCGAACTGACCGACGACGTCGCGGTCCTGCTGCTCGACCGCGATCAGGAACACGTCCGCCGACGGGGCCTGTACGCCAACCGGGGCCGGAGCATCCCGCGCCCCCGCCCCGAACCGGCATCACCCACGGCCCCGGCAATCTCTGCGAGCGCTCAGCGCCCGCCGTTGTAGGGCCCGTACGGCCCGTCGCTGCTGGAGCCGCCGCGCCGGCCGCCACCACCCGAGACCGCCCTCAGCGCGGGCCGTACGTCCACCAGGAAGACGATGGACGCGACCGCGCCCGCAAGCTGCAGGAACAGCATCGGCACGAAGAGATTCACGGCGACGGTGATACCGAGGATGATCAGCCAGAAGGACTTCTTCTGCTTGTCCGCGGCCCGGTAGGCGTCCTCACGGGCCATCGCGGCGAAGAACAGTGCGACCACGGCCAGGACGAGCATGACCATGTAGAGCAGCCAGACGAGTGTGCTGAATCCTGTGAGCAACATGGTGTGCACCGCCTAATGAGTGGATGAGCGCCTCGCGGCCAAGGTACCGGGACAACGCGCCTGGCACCTCGAAAGGTGCCCGCCCCGCGCCCCGGTACACACTCCGGCTGTGGGCCGAGGCCCTACTTCGCGGTCGGCGGATTGGTCTTCTTCGCGGCGGGCTTGTGCGCGGGCGCCTTCTTGGCGGGCGCGGCCGGGGCCTTGCTCTCCGGCTTGACGGTCTTCGGGGCGGGCGACGCCTTTGCCGGCCCCGGCTTGGCGGCGGGCTCCGTCTTCGCGGTGCCCGTCGGCTTGGACTCCTTGCGCGGCTCGACGACGACGGCGATCTCGACGATCTCGTCGGCCGTCTCGCCACGCCAGGTCCGCACGGTCTGCTCGCCGCGCTCGGCGACCTTCTCGTACGTCTCCCGGGCCCGCACCGCGTACTCCGCGGCCACGCCCAGACTGCGCAGCGCCAGGTCCTGGGCGCTCTCGCCCAGCTTCCGCAGATCACTGTCGAACGACCCGATCACCTCGGTGACCTTGGCCTGCACGGTGGCCTGCGCCTCCTTGGCCTGTGAGGTCACCTTCTCCTGCACGGCCTTGGGGTCGGTGTTACGCACGGCCTCGATACGCTCCGGCGCCTCGGCACGCAGCTGCTCGATCAGCGCCGGGACCTTGCGCGCCTGCTCGACGGCGATATCGGCCGTACCGGCGGCGAAGTAGAGGGGGGTCGGGTCGGTGAGGGTCTTGCGCAGGTCATCGGTGATGGCCATGACTGTGGTCCTCCCGGATCATCAGACTCAGTGTGAGGGTTTTGAAGGCTTTGAAGCTGTGCCGGCATTGCCGCCGCCGGCCGTGCGGGGGCCGTCGGCACCGGGGCGGCCGTCCGCACCGGCCCCCGGTCCGGACTCGCCGCCGGTCACCGATCCGGCTTCGGCGCCGGATTCCGGTCCGGGCTCGAACCCGTTCTCCTTGCGGAAGGAGTCGTAGATCTGCAGCAGAACATTCTTCTGCCGCTCGTTTATGGACGGGTCGGCCAGGATCACCGCCCGCGTCTCCAGCTCCTCCCGCTCCCGCTCATCCAGAATCCCGGCCCGTACGTAAAGGGTCTCGGCGGAGATCCGCAGCGCCTTGGCGACCTGCTGCAACACCTCGGCGCTCGGCTTGCGCAGCCCGCGCTCGATCTGGCTGAGGTAGGGATTGGACACCCCGGCGGCATCGGCGAGCTGCCGCAGCGACAGCTGCGCATTGCGCCGCTGCTCGCGCAGATACTCACCGAGATTGCCGACGTTGAGTGATGCCATACGTCGATGGTGCGCCACCCTTGCTAACTTTTGCAAGCGCCTGCTTGCAAAAGTGCGCCACACCACTCGCATGGCCCTCTGTGACTCGCAGCGATAACTGTCACCTCGCAGGGATTTCTGTCACCAGTCGTCCGTAGTCGACGAGCGGCGCAGTGAGCCGAAGCACGATAGTTGCCACATGGGCAGGCTTGTTGTCGCTGTGTCTGAGTCAGCGAGCGTTTCACTTGGCCAGTTGAGCGCTGACGCCGTTTGAGACACCCCATGTCGTTTGAGGTCAAGCGGCATGGAGGTGTGCGTGGTGCGACCATGCGGTCGCTTCGCCGTAGAGGGTGCGGGCCTTGAGGCAGCCGTGGAGGATGCCGACGAGGCGATTGCCGATCTGTCGAAGGGCGGGGTTGTAGCCGACATCGCGTGCACGCTGCTTGTCGTAGTAGCAACGGGCGCCGGGCGAGGAGCAATGCTCAAGACCTGTGGATCGGCCTCGGGAGGGGTGCCTCGCGGAACGCGGAGGGCGTACTTTCCCGAGTGATCGATTGATGGTCACCGAGTAGACCCGCGTTGCACCGCGGGTCGGGAAGGCACGCCCGTGCTCAGCGTAGTCAACGACGAGGGAACCACCGAGACCGGATCCCTGATGGACGACATCGTCCGTGAGGGTGCGCGGCGGATGCTCGCCGCGGCCCTGGAGGCCGAAGTCAACCAGTACATAGCCGAGTTGTCCGGTGACCGGGATGAGGCCGGTCGCCGTCTGGTGGTCCGCAACGGTCATCATCGCGAACGGAAGGTGACCACCGCCGCCGGGTCGGTCGCGGTGAAGGTGCCTCGCGTGAATGACAAGCGTGTTGACGTGGAGACTGGTGAGCGCAAGCGGTTCTCGTCGAAGACCCTTGCGCCGTGGTGCCGGAAGTCTCCGAAGGTCAGTGAGGTCCTGCCCCTGCTCTACCTTCACGGACTGCCCTCCGGGGATTTCGTGCCAGCGATGGAGCAGTTCCTCGGCTCCTCGACCGGCCTCTCGCCGGCGACGGTGACCCGGCTGACGAAGCAGTGGGCCGAGGACCACACGGCCTTCCAGGCCCGCGACCTGTCGGATTCCGACTACGTCTACGTGTGGGCCGACGGCGTCCACCCCAAGGTCCGCCTCGGCCAGGCCCACTCCTGCGTCCTGGTCCTGATGGGCGTGCGCCCCGACGGCCGCAAGGAACTCATCGCGCTGGCCGAGGGGCTGCGTGAATCGACCGAGTCGTGGGCGGACCTGCTGCGCGACTGCCGCCGACGCGGCATGCGCGATCCCGAACTCGTGGTCGGGGATGGCGCGATGGGCCTATGGCGGGCCCTGGCGGAGGTATTTCCACAGGCCAGACACCAGAGGTGCTGGGTTCACAAAGTCCGCAATGTCATGAACGCGCTACCGAAGTCGGCCCAGCCCGGCGCGAAGAAGGCCCTGCAAGAGATCTACAACGCCGAGGACCGCGACCACGCCGAGAAGGCGGTCAAGGGCTTCGAGCGCGCTTACGGCGTCAAATGGCCGAAAGCGGCCAAGAAGGTCACCGACGAGACCGACGAGCTCCTCGCGTTCTACGACTTCCCCGCCGAACACTGGGTGCACCTGCGCACGACAAACCCCATCGAGTGCACTTTCAGCACCGTGAAGCTGCGGACCAAGGTCACCCGCGGGGCCGGCAGCCCGGTCGCGGCCCTGGCGATGGTGTTCAAGCTCGTCGAGTCCGCCCAGACCCGCTGGCGCGCGATCACCGCACCTCACTTCGTTGCCCTCGTCCGCAACGGCGCCCGCTTCAAGAACGGTCACCTCGTCGAACGCTCCGAAGCGGGGGCCGCCTGATGACTCCGAAAGACGAGCGCCGCTACCCAAAGCTCCTGCGGGTTCCCCAGGTGGCAGACGATGCCTGGCTGTCCCAGCCCGAGGCCGCCCGCCAACTGGGCATCGCTCTATTTCGCATCGGCGCACTCATCGCCTGCGGACACCTGGCGCCCGCGAAGAACTCAGCCGGGAGGGCGGGCGTCACGATCACCAGCGTGCAGGCAGAGAAGATCTGGCGCGGCAGCGCCACATACCGCGCAAAAGCCCTTCGTCTTCTCAAGGGCACCATCGGCTTCTTCTAACTACCCGGTCCACAGGTCTTGACGATTACTCTGGTCGACTCACGCTCGGGACCTTTATTTCGGAAGCGGTGCTGCGCCTCCCCGTGGTGGGATGAGCCGCATGAGCGAGCCGTCCCTGCGTGACCGCATCGAGCAGTACTACGCCACGGTGCCGTTGGTGTTCGCCGATGTCGAAGAGTTTGGCCCCTTGCGCCTCTTTGTACGAAAGGCCGAAGGAACCCCGTATTACGGCGGCCCGAACCACGCCCGCCCTACCTCAGCAGGCCCCGTAACGGCCACCGCCGCCGACATCGCCCGCGTGCGCGCCCGACAGCGCGGGCTCGGCGTGCCGGAGTCCTTCGAGTGGCTCGCCGAGGTGACGCCGCTGCTGCGCGCCCGCATCGAGGCAGCCGGCCTCCCGGTAACGGAACGCCCGCTGATGACCCTCGGCCCACACCATCCGCTGCCCCCGCAGCCCCTGCCCGAGGGCGTTACGATCCGGGCCCTGGCCGCCGACGATCCGGCCTTGCCCGCCGTACTCGCCATCCCCCAACTGGCCTTCGCGGCAGAGGGCACAGCGGTAGGTCCGGCGGGCCGCGCCGAGCTGGCGGTAGCGGCCGAAAAGCTCGCAGCGGACGGCACGGTGACAACGATCCGTCCCTCTCTCCGCGCCGGCCACAAAACCCTCGTCGCTGCTTTCGCTCCGGACAGCACTCCTCTTGCCGCGGGCCACTACCACCCGGCGAATGGCATCACCGAGATCGGCGGAATCGGCACTCTTCCCACGGCCCGCCGCCAGGGTCTCGGCGCTGCTGTCATGGCGGCACTGGCTGCCCACGCCCGCGATCACGGCGTGCACACCATCTTCCTCGCCTACGCGGAGGAGGCCGTCGCCCGTATCTACGCCCGCCTGGGCTTCCGCCTGGCTGGCACCACCCTGCTTATCGCCAACCAGCCGGCCCGTGGTCAGTAGGTCTGCGGACTACGCCGAGCGACTGGAAGCGGCATCGCCGGCTTCGCCCCTCCTCCGCGGACGCTGGCGATCGCCGTTGACGGGGGCAGGACGGGCAGCAAGCATCACCTGATCACCGACGCCACCGGCATCCCGCTCGCGGCCACCTTGACTGGCGGCAACCGCAACGGCGTCACTCAACTGGTCCCCCTGCTCGAAGCGGTGCCGCCGGTGCGGGGCAAACGGGGCCGGCCCCGGCGCCGCCCGGACGTGGTGCTGGGCGACCGCGGCTACGACCACGACAAGTACCGCCGTCTGGTTCGGGACCTCGGCGTGAAGCCGCTGATCGCCCGCCGGGGTACCGAACACGGCTCCGGCCTGGGCACCCAAAGCCGGGTCGTGGAGCGCACGTTCACCCGCCTGCACTGGTTCCGCCGCCTGCGGATCCGCTGGGAGATCCGGGACGAAATTCACGAAGCCTTCCTCACCCTCGGATGCATCCTCATCTGCTGGAGGCGTCTCACCGCGCCGCGACGGCGGCCGGTCCCTGTACCGGAATGCCCTTGAAGGAGAGAAGCCGGTCAGTGCACGCGTTCCCCGCACTCCGCCGGAAACAGGGTGGCGCCGGGCGGTAGTTCGCCCGGATGCCGTCCGATCACCCGCAAGGCCGCCTCGCGAGAGCCCTGCACGGGCGGGTATTCGAGGACAACGTCGTCCAGCACAGTGATCCCACCGGCGAGGTGCAGTTCCGCCGCGTGCCCGCCCGCCGGGAAACAGCCTGCCAGAGCCCCGAAGGCTGCCGTGTCATTGCCGTCGGCGGCGCACTCTTGGATCTCGAAGCGCCAGTGCTCGGCAGCATCGGCAAGTAGCGCCTTGCCCCTCTTCCCCAGCCCGGCGAGGAAAACGGTGCGGGCTCGCAGGTGATGGGCGATGGCGCAGCAGATCGGGACCGCTGTCCCGCAGGGCGTCGCCACTCGCGAGTACCCGACGTGAGGATAGGACGACAAGGCCTCATCAATCAGCCCCAACGCGGTGTCCCTCGCCGCCGGGTGACCCTGCTGGGCGATGTCCAGGAGCAGGGGTACCGCAACCACAGCCGCTGGGAACACCGCTCCACTGTGGCCATGGACGATCCCGCCGCCGTCGAGCAGCGAGCCGGCCTCGGCTGCCTGTATCAGGCTCGCTGCATCTGCCAGGGCGCGCAGACCGCGTGCGGCACGAGCCGGTTCGTACCAGCCGGGATGGCCCGGTATGACACCCCAGTTGACTGTCTGAATCGCATCTGACACGACAGCATCCTCGCACCAGGCCGCAGCCCACCTTCCCAGGGGACAACGAGGGGACTTGGGAGTCCTTCCGTCAGGAGTTCCTATTCGCCCACTTCCCATCACCCTGCCGCCGTTCCCCAGCGAGTGCGAGTCGTCCTATTGGTCCCGGCCGGCCCTGGCGAACCATGTTCTGCTGGCCGGCCTGCGCTCTCCCTCACGCTGGCTGGACTCCCGCCTCACCAGCCTCGATGCCCTCTGCATCCTCAGCGGCCAGTCCCGGCAGAACCTGGCCAAAGCCATCCCCGACCTCCGGGCAGCCGACAGTGGAACCGGACAAAGCGGCACCCTGGCTGATTGCAGCCGGATTCCCCGAGCACATCACGCTGATCGGTCCGTTCGCGTCTGCCACTTGGAGACAGGCGGCCAGCAGTGACCACCTCCTCCTCGTCGCTCAGGCCATCGCCGAATTCCACCGCCGCTTCCCGATGCGGACACCCCTTCGAACCCCTGATCTTGCTGCGGAGATCGTTCTGTTGGAGGCTGAGGCATGCAGAATCTGCCGACATTCGTTTTTGTTCATGGGGCCTTCGCGAATTCGTTCTCGTTCGCGCCGCTCCAGGCCGAGCTCGCCTTGCTCGGGCACCGCTCGGTTGCGGTCGACCTTCCGGGGCACGGGTTCGAGGCGACATTCCCCGCGGCCTACCAGGCTCCTCAGGATGTGAACGCGCTCGCCGCGGAACCGGGGAGCATCAAGGGAGTCACACTCGCCGACAATGCCGCCCGCGTGATCGAAGTCCTCGAACGGGCGAAGCAGAACGGACCCACCATCCTCGTCGGCCACAGCAGGGGTGGCATCACGATCACCGCGGCCGGCAACGCCCGGCCTGAGCTGATCGACCGGATCGCTTACGTCTCCGCCTGGTGCCCGGTCGACCTGGACGTCAATGACTACTACGCCGAGCCGGAGATGGCGGAAGTCAACCTGGGCGCCTTCGCTCCGGCGGTCGTCGGGAACCCGATCGAGCTCGGTCTGATCCGGACCAACTTCCGAACCGCTGACCCGGCGGCACTCGCCGCGTTCAGGCAAGCCTTCTCCGCCGACCTCGCCGACGATGAGTTCCGGACGTTCCTGAACACCTTCCAGCCCGATGAGAACCTAGATGTCGGTACGTCTGCCGACCGGGCACAGGCCACGACCTGGGGTCGGATTCCCAAGACCTATGTGCGCCTTGCCAACGATGCCAGCATTCCGCTCGTCATGCAGGACCGTATGATCCGCGAAGCCAACACGCTCACACCCGACAACCCCTTTGAGGTTCGGACACTCGAGGGGAGCCACCTGCGCTGGCTCGTCCGCCCGAAGCCCGCTGCCGAACTGCTCGCAAACCTCGCAGCGCGCTGACACTCCACCAGGCGCTTGGCGGTGCTGCAGTAGGTGCGCCGGGCCGAATCTCATGAGCAGGCTCAGGCCGGCGCACCGGCACACCCGGGTCCAGTGGGATCCCGCGGGCTCACCCCGCCAGGAACGCCAGGGCCATCGGTGGACTTTCGCGATGCACACCCCCAGAGGTGGCTGCCTACGGTTGAGCGGGACAGGAGGAGCCGGCTCGTCCCACTCAACCGTAAGCACCACAGGTCAGAGCCCCACCATGCCCACAGTTATCTGGGACAGGACAGCAGAACACGGCCCACCCTTTCGGGCCACAACTGCGCGCTCAGCCGACGGCAGCGCCGAACCACGTGGGCAGCCGGCTGAGCAGATCCTGCTGATCTTCACCGACCCACGCCACGTGGCCGTCCGGCCGCAGCAGTACCGCAGGCACGTCCAATTCCTCGCTGCCGTCGACGACGTGGTCGACCCGATCTGCCCAGCCCGCCACCGAGAGCCGGCCGGTCCGGTCGAGGAGGAGCCCGCGGCCGCCGTGCATCAACTCGTAGAGGCGCCCTCGCTTCAGCCCCACGTCCCGCATCCGCCGGCCGAGCAGTTCGTGGCCCTCGCCGAAGTCGTAGCGGACCTCGACCGCGGTGATGATCCCGGTCACGTACCGGTTCACCTCCTCGAAGTCCATCAGCTTCGAGAACAGCTCCCGCAGCGCGGTCGCCCCCGGATCGGTTCCGAGCAGCGCGATCTGCGCACGGGTGTTGTCCAGCACGCGGGCGCCCACCGGGTGCCGTTCGGCGTGGTAGCTGTCCAGCAGCCCCTCCGGCGCCCAGCCGTTGACCGCGGCGGCCAGCTTCCAGCCGAGGTTGAACGCGTCCTGCACGCCGAGGTTGAGCCCCTGCCCGCCGGTCGGCGGGTGGATGTGCGCCGCGTCGCCGGCCAGCAGCACCCGGCCGACCCGATAGCGCTCGGCCTGCCGGGTGGCGTCGCCGAACCGGGACAGCCAGCGTGGCGAGTGCACGCCGAAGTCGGTGCCCGCGACCGCCCGCAGCCGCTCCTTGAACTCCTCGAGCGTCGGCGCGGTCGCACGGTCCTCGGCCACGCCGTCGGCGGGCACGACGACGCGGTACGTCCCGTCCCCGTTGGGGATGGTGCCGAACCGGAGTTGGGTCTTGCGGACTTCCGCGACGATGGCGTCAACCGTCGCCGGATCCTCGGTCATCTCCATGTCGCCCAGCAGCGTCTCGACCTTGGCGGGCTCGCCGGGGAAACCGACGCCGAGCAGCTTGCGCACAGCACTGCGGCCGCCGTCGCACCCGACGAGGTAGCGCGAGCGCAGGTGCGTGCCGTCCGCCAGCTCGACGGTCACCCCGGCGCCGGCCCCGTCTTCGGCCTGGCTCAGCCCGACCACTTCGCAGCCGCGCCGTATCTCGGCACCGAGTTCGAGCGCACGCTCATTGAGCAGCCGCTCGGTGACCGGCTGAAGGGTGGAGAGGCCGTACGGGTGCGCCGTGTCCAACCGGTCCGGCCACGGCTTCATGATGCCGCCGAAGAAACCTCCGACCTGGAACTTCTCACTGACCGCGAGGAACCGGTCAAGCAGGCCGCGCTGGTCCATCACCTCGACGCTGCGCACGTGCAGACCGCGCCCGCGGGACTCCGCGGTCGGCTCCGCCAACTTCTCCAGCACGACCACGTGCACTCCGGCCAGCCGCAACTCGCCGGCCAGCATCAAGCCGGTCGGTCCGCCGCCGACCACGATCACGTCAATCATCAAAACGCCCATTCAACGAGATTGGATTTCGGCCAGCCGCTCCGCGCGGTCCGGCGGCACGCACGCCCGCGCCTCCGCGCCCAGCCCCCGCAAACGCAACGCGAGTCCCACCGGTGGTTCGGCGTCCCGCGTGACCCATACATCGACAACAGCACGCGTACTTCGCGAATCCCTGATTTCCGCAGGTTCTGGCCCAGGCCGACGATTCTGCGGCACGACCCGGGCCTTGCCGCAAGCCCCCCGGTGCGCTATATCTTGAAAGTGGCAAGGAGTGGGTAACCTCCTTGCCTTTGCCTTTTGTCGTCCGCTGTGGACGGACAAGCTCCTCCCGAAGCGGTGACGCGCCGCGTACGGCGATGCCGGCGGTCCAGGCCGACCTGGCGCTCGGTGGGACCAACTCAAGCGCCGAAGGGCCGGCTGAAGCGCGACACCGCAAGCGGACCAGCGCGCGCAGCGGTTGGGGACCGGGGCTCTACGTGATGGCATATCCCGGCATGGCCGCCGCCATGTCCCTCGCGGTGATGCCTTCCTGGCGCTCGGTCGTGGCCGACAGTGGTCACCCCGACGACATCGGTCGAGTCCTCGCGGAGTTCCAACGCCGCCTGCCCGTCGGCACCCCTCCCCCGGCCGGTCCCGCCCTCGTCGGACTCGTTCAGGAGTGCGCCACGGTAATGCGCCGCATCGACCGCTACACGGAAAGAGCAGTCAGTGCCCCGATGGTTGACCTTCACCTTGGGGGAAGCCACAGCATCGGTGGGGCCGGGCGATGTGCTCGGCATGAGGAGGAGCGAGCATGGGGTTGCTGACCATCGGGACGTTCGCGAAGGCGTCCCGCCTGTCGCCGAAGGCGCTGCGTCTCTATGACGAGCTCGGCCTGCTGACCCCCGCTCGCGTCGACCCGGTGACCGGCTACCGCCTCTACGCACCGGAACAAGTGGATCAGGCCCGGCTCGTCGCCTGGCTCCGACGCCTGGGAATGCCCCTGGCCCGCATCCAGCACGTCTGCACGCTGGAGGCAGGCCCGGCGGCCCAGGAGATCCGCGCGTTCTGGGCCCAGGCCGAAGCCGACACCGCCGCACGGCAGGACCTGGCCACCTTCCTCATCGACCACCTGTACTGGAAGGACCCAGCCATGTCCCCGACCGCGAAGCCCCTGGGAATCCGTTACGCCGCCCTTTCCGACACGGGCCTGGTCCGCGAAAGCAACCAGGACACCGCCTACGCCGGGTCCCGCCTGCTCGCCGTCGCCGACGGCTACGGCAGCGCAGGAGCCCCCGCGAGCGCGGCCGCCGTCGACGCGCTCAAGCACCTCGAAACGGACAGCATCCCGGCGGGCAATCTCCTCAACGTCCTCGAAGACGCCATCGAGCGGGCCAGGCAGGCCGTGGACGGCGTCGCCGCGACTGGCTCTTCACCCGAAGCAGCCGGTACGACACTCACCGCGATGCTCTGGACCGGATCGCAGCTGGCCCTCGTCCACATCGGCGACTGCCGCGTCCATCTCCTGCGCGACGGAGAGCTGTTCCAGATCACGCACGACCACACCATGGTGCAGTCGATGGTCGACGAAGGACGCCTCACCCCGGAGGAAGCCGCCTCCCACCCCCAGCGGTCGTTGTTGATACGGGCCCTGGGTCAAGGAGCCGATGCCGTCCCCGACATGCGCCTGAACGACGCCCAGCAGGGAGACCGATACCTGCTCTGCTCCGACGGTCTGTCGACCGTCGTGCCGACCGAAGAAATCCGACGGGTGCTCTCCGAAGTCAGGGAGCCCGAGCAGGCCGTCCGTGAACTCATCGCCCTCGCCAACGGCTCCGGCGGCCCCGACAACATCAGCTGCGTGGTCGCCGACGTCATGGAGTTCCAGCAGTAGGAGCGAGCGGCATGCACTTCGAGTTGCACCAGATTCGCTCTCAGGAACTCATCCGTGAAGCCGACGAGTACCGACTCGCCCGACAAGCCAGGAGAGCCGGGCCGGCTCCCCGAGCCATGGCAGCCGGCGCATCGCGACCTCTACGGCGCCTGCCGGCTTGGCCCCGCGGGTGAACGACCGCGCTGCCTACGGTTGACCGGGACACCAACCGCCAGCCTGTCCTGCACAACCGTAGGCACCGCAGGTCAGAGCCTCACCCTGCCCACAGTTATCCGGGACAGGACACCTCTCGACCATCGGCCGCTCGATCACCGGTGTCCCGTCTCGAATGATCTGGTCCCCGTCTCAGATGATCTGGTCCCATTCTCTTGCAGACTCCGGTGATCTGGTTCACCGAGATGTTTGACGTGGGGTGCGCCGAGGTCCGGATCGCGGTCGGCTGCTCGTCGCCGGGCACCTTCAGCAGTCGCTTCACCGCGCTGGTCGGTGTGCCGTCGGCGTCTGTCGGCAGCACATGACGCGCGCGACGGCGGGGATCCCGTCGTGTGTCGCGGAACACGCGACCGGACCGATCAGGATTCGAGAAGCGCCGGCCCCCGAGCCGCAGCTAGCGTGACTGCCATGGACATCGCGGCCAACGGCGAAATCCACAGCCGAAGCGATCGGCCTGTCGAATTCAGCACTTCCCGTTTGAGCCAGACAATCCCGACCGGACCCACGACTTCAGGAGTGACCATGACCAGCTCTTCCACCCAGGGAATCAAGACCGTGCTGCATCCCGTGACCGACCTGGCGAGGGCCAAGGAGGTGTACGCCGCCCTGCTCGGCGTAGCGCCGCAGGCCGACGAGTCCTACTACGTCGGCTTCGAGGCCGCGGGCCAGCACATCGGGCTGGTGCCGGGCGGTGGACAGCAGGGCATGACCTCACCGGTGGCCTACTGGCACGTGCCGGACATCGAGGCGAAGCTGGCCGAGGTGACCGCCGCGGGTGCCACCGTGAAGGAGCCCGCACACGACGTCGGTGGCGGCCGCCTGGTGGCCACCGTCACCGACCCCGACGGCAACGTCCTCGGGCTGCTTCAGGACCGATGACTGCCGACCCCCGCTCCCGCGATCGGCGTCGTCGCGACACCGAGCATCGGCTCACCCACGACATCGATCTCTGGGTGGCCAGTGCCTCGGCGGACGGTGCGCCGTACCTGGTACCGCTGTCCTTCGACCGGGACGGCGAGGCGCTGCTGATGGCCACGCCGACGGACAGCCCGACCGGCAGGAACCTGGCCGCCACCCGAACCGTTCGGCTGGGGCTGGGCCACACCCGCGACGTGTCCGTGATCGAGGGCGAAGTCGAGGTCCTCGAGATCGACGCGCTGCCGGCAGCCGCGGGTGACCGGTTCGCCGCGCGCACCGGCTTCGGCCCTTCCCCAAGCTCTCAGCTTCGTTCGAGCAGGGGAGACCCCATTGCGCCGGCCACCCCGTACCGCTGGTTCCGCATCTCCCCACGCCGCATCCAGGCCTGGCGCGAGGTGAACGAGCTGCCCGACCGCGAGCTGATGCGCGACGGCCGCTGGTTGGTCTGACGCCTCGGCGGGCACGCCGCGTGGCCGCCGGGGCCCAGAGGCTCCACGGGCCGAAGCGAGGAACAACCGCACGTACGCTCGAAGCTGGTCGGATCGAGCCAGGCGACGCCGACGGAGACCGCGAAGGCGGCCCCGCCCAACAGAGGGAGACACGATGAGCATGGCCACGAGGACGGACACGCAGTCGCCTGCGCCGCACGTTGCCGACAGCCACGATCTGATCCGCGTGCACGGCGCGCGCGAGAACAACCTCAAGGACGTCAGCATCGAGATCCCGAAGCGCCGGCTGACGGTGTTCACCGGGGTCTCCGGCTCGGGCAAGAGCTCGCTGGTGTTCGACACGATCGCCGCGGAGTCGCAGCGGATGATCAACGAGACCTACAGCGCCTTCGTGCAGGGCTTCATGCCGACGCTGGCGCGGCCCGAGGTCGACGTACTCGACGGGCTGACGACCGCGATCATCGTCGACCAGCAGCGGATGGGTGCCGACCCCCGCTCCACGGTCGGCACCGCCACCGACGCCAACGCGATGTTGCGCATCCTCTTCAGCCGGCTCGGGAAGCCGCACATCGGCCCGCCCAGTGCGTATGCCTTCAACGTCCCCTCGGTCCGGGCGAGCGGTGCCATCACCGTCGAGCGCGGTGCCAAGAAGGCGGTGAAAGCGACCTTCAACCGCACCGGCGGCATGTGTACGCGCTGCGAGGGCCGGGGCACCGTCTCCGACATCGACCTCACCCAGCTCTACGACGACTCCAAGTCGCTCGCCGAGGGCGCGTTCACCATCCCCGGCTGGAAGTCGGACAGCTTCTGGACCGTGCGGGTCTACGCCGAGTCGGGCCTCCTCGACCCGGACAAGCCGATCCGGAAGTTCACCAAGAAGGAGATGCAGGACTTCCTCTACCGGGAGCCGACCAAGGTGAAGGTCGAGGGCGTGAACCTCACCTACGAGGGGCTGATCCCCAAGATCCAGAAGTCGTTCCTGTCCAAGGACAAGGAGGCGATGCAGCCGCACATCCGGGCGTTCGTGGAGCGTGCTGTCACGTTCACCACCTGCCCCGAGTGCGATGGCACCCGGCTCAGCGAGGGGGCCCGGTCGTCGAAGATCAAGCTGATCAGCATCGCCGACGCCTGCGCGATGCAGATCAGCGACCTGGCCGAATGGGTCCGCGGCCTCAAGGAGCCTTCGGTGGCGCCGCTGCTCGCCGCGCTCCAGCACACCCTGGATTCGTTCGTTGAGATCGGGCTCGGCTACCTCTCGCTCGAGCGGCCGGCGGGCACGCTGTCGGGTGGCGAGGTGCAGCGCGTCAAGATGATCCGGCACCTCGGCTCCTCGCTCACCGACGTCACCTACGTCTTCGACGAGCCGACGATCGGGCTGCACCCCCATGACATCCAGCGGATGAACGACCTGCTGCTGCGGCTGCGGGACAAGGGCAACACGGTGCTCGTCGTGGAGCACAAGCCGGAGGCGATCGCGATCGCCGACCACGTGGTCGACCTCGGCCCCGGCGCCGGTACGGGGGGCGGCACCGTCTGCTTCGAGGGCACCCTCGAGGGGCTTCGGGCCAGCGGCACCGTCACCGGCCGCCATCTCGACGACCGGGCCGCTGTCAAGGAGACGGTGCGCAAGCCCACCGGCACCCTGGAGATCCGCGGCGCGACAGCGAACAACCTGCAGAACGTCGACGTCGACATCCCGCTCGGGGCGCTCGTCGTCGTCACCGGCGTCGCCGGCTCCGGCAAGAGCTCGCTCGTGCACGGATCGATCCCCCGGCAGATGGGGGCCGAGGGTGTGGTCTCGATCGACCAGGGCGCGATCCGCGGCTCGCGCCGGAGCAATCCGGCGACGTACACCGGGCTGCTCGACCCGATCCGCAAGGCGTTCGCGAAGGCCAACGGCGTGAAGCCGGCGCTTTTCAGCGCCAACTCCGAGGGCGCCTGCCCCACCTGCAACGGCGCCGGCGTCATCTACACCGACCTGGCGATGATGGCCGGCGTCTCCAGCCCCTGCGAAGAGTGCGAGGGGAAGCGGTTCCAGGCATCGGTGCTCGAATACCACCTCGCCGGTCGCGACATCAGCGAGGTGCTCGCGATGTCGGTGACCGAGGCCGAGGAGTTCTTCGGCGCCGGCGAGGCGCACACGCCGGCCGCGCACAAGATCCTCGAACGGCTCGCCGACGTCGGGCTCGGCTACCTCACCCTCGGCCAGCCGCTGACCACACTGTCCGGCGGCGAGCGGCAGCGGCTCAAGCTCGCCACGCACATGGCCGAGAAGGGCGGCGTCTACGTCCTCGACGAGCCGACCACGGGCCTCCACCTCGCCGACGTCGAGCACCTGCTCGGCCTGCTCGACCGGCTCGTCGACTCGGGCAAGTCGGTCATCGTCATCGAGCACCACCAGGCGGTCATGGCGCACGCCGACTGGATCGTCGATCTCGGCCCCGGAGCCGGCCACGACGGCGGCCGGATCGTCTTCGAGGGCACACCCGCCGACCTCGTCGCCGCCCGCCCCACCCTCACCGGCGAGCACCTCGCGGCCTACGTCGGCACCTGACCGAGGCCCTCGCGGACACCGTGGGACGAGTTCTCTCATCTGTTTCGACTCGTCCCGTGTTTCGACTCGTCCCACTCGACTGGTGACGAGACGTGTCCTGGCAGGACGAGCAAGACCGGCCGCCTCGGGGGAGCACCCGAGGGCTTCGGCGATGACTGCCGCGGACGCAGGCCTCGCGCAGTCATCGCTGAGCCGGTCGCTCGGCTCGTCCTCGGTCAGCTCCGGCTCCGGGGCGTCGTCCATGCTTCATCACCGGCCTCGGGAGCTGTGTGAAACTGGTCGGGTGAGACGGCAGAACCTCGACGACCTCGTCCGGCTGCGGCGGGCCCGCGATCGGATGGACCGTGACTACGGCGAGCCGCTCGACGTCCCGGCGCTGGCGCGTGACGCCCTGATGTCCCCTGGCCATTTCTCCCGCAGCTTCCGCGCCGCTTTCGGCGAGACGCCATACGGCTACCTGATGACCCGCCGCATCGAGCGGGCCAAAGCGCTGCTGCGCCGCGGCGACCTCACGGTGACCGAGGTCTGCTTCGCGGTCGGCTGTACGTCGCTGGGGTCGTTCAGCTCCCGCTTCACCCAGCTGGTCGGCGAGAGCCCGAGCGCCTACCGGGCCCGGAGCCATGACCATGGCGCCGCCATCCCGGCGTGCATGGCCAAGATCCACACGCGGCCGGTCAGGAACGGTGGAGCGAGCCCCGCTGCCAGGCCGTAGCGTGAACGGCATGGAGATCAGCGTTTCCCAGTGCTTCATCGCCGTCGACGACCACGACAAGGCGATCGCCTTCTATCGCGATGTGCTCGGCCTTGAGGTACGCAACGACGTCGGGTTCGAGGGGATGCGCTGGGTGACCGTCGGAGCGCCCTCGCAGCCGGACGTGAACATCGTCCTGGAGCCGCCCGCCGCCGACCCGAACGCCTCACCGGCCGACAAACAGGCCATGGCGGAGCTGATGGCCAAGGGCATGCTGCGTGGCGTCATCTTCGCGACGGACGACTGCGACGCCACCTTCGAGCGCATCAGCGCCGCGGGCGGCGAAGTGCTGCAGGAGCCGATGGACCAGCCCTACGGCGTCCGCGACTGCGCGTTCCGCGACCCCGCCGGCAACCTGTTGCGCTTCAACCAGCCCCTCGGGAAGTGAGCCCCGGGCGGGCCCCCGTGCGGTGGGCGCCCGGTCGGCGGCGACGGCGATCGCGACGATCTTCCCGTCCGTGACGGTGAAGGCCATGACGGACAACGGCTGACCGTTCGTAGCGACGACAACCCCCGCGGTTCCGTTGATCAGCGCCGGTCGCGCGAACGGGGAGAGCCGTCCGAACGTGAGCGCCTGTCCGGCCACGGTCCGGGCGCCGGAGATCACGACCGTGTGGCGGGCAAGTGCGACGCCGCCGTCGGACCGCAGGACGACATCGGGGTCGAGTACGGCGACGAGCGCATCGAACTGACCGTCGCGAGCGGCGGCGAAGAACGCGTCCACGGCCTTGCGTTGGCGGGTGAGGTCGGGGTCGGGGACCGGGGCCTGCCCCTGCACCCGGCGGCGTGCGCGGCTTGCGAGCTGCCGCGTCGCGGTCGGGGTCCGCTCGATCATCGGGGCGATCTCGTCGAACGGCACGGCGAACATGTCGTGCAGTACGAACGCGAGCCGCTCGGCCGGTGTCAGCGTCTCCAGCACCACGAGCAGCGCCGGCCCGACCGTCCTGACCGCATGTCATGGGGCGGTCGTACGTGGCCTTTTGCGTGACACCGGCCATGGGAGCGGCGGGGGAACCGTGGGCGGCCCGGTGGGCCCGGGGTGGTCCGGGACGGTCCGGGGCTGTCCACCCATTTCCGCCCGGCCGACCGCGCGGACAGCCCGACAGGATCTCGGCTCTGGGTAATGTGTGCGGAAATATCCCCATGTCGGAGACGGGTCCCCATGGATGATGACGACGACGCCCGCGCCGCAGGCGCAAGCGACGGCACAGCCCCCGCCTCCAGCCGCACGCGTGGCGGCCGCGGGGCCTCGGTGGTGCCGAAGACCGCCGTGATCGCGGGCGGCGGAGCACTGGCGGTCTGGGAGCCCGCTTTCACGCTCGGCGCCTACAACGTCATCTTCTACTACCAGCTGCTCACCCTCTGGGCGGTGTCGACGGCCGTACTGCTGGCCGGTCTGCTGATGCGCGAACGCGGGCTGCGGCACGGCTGGGTGTACTGGGCCTGCCTGGCCCTGCCCAGCGCGTGGCTCGGTCTGGCCGCCATCGTGCCGCGCAGCGGCAACTGGCAGGGCGAGGCGGTCTTCGTGGTGGGCGGCGTCATCAGCATCATCGGCACCCCGCTGCTGACCTGGGTGCTCCTGCAACTCCTGCTGTTCGGGGAATCGGAGCTCTCCGTACGCCAGCGAAGGATGGTCATCGGCGTCGTCGCGGTCGTCGGCGGGCTCGCCTTTGTGCTCGGCGAGTTCAACGATGTCTTTCTCACCTGCGGGGACTTCGACATCAGCGGCAACAGCGTCCCTTCCGGGTGCAGGCCGGGCCACGCCTCCCCGCTCGGCTGACACGGACTCGGATGCGCCCACGCCGCACCTGGGCAAAACCGGGGCGAGCGATGGGGCCGCCGCGCTAGTTTGCCACCATGGCTGAATTCGTACTGGTGGCAGGCGCGTGGCTCGGGTCGCAAGCGTGGGACGAGGTGGTGTCGCAGTTGCGTACGGCCGGGCACGGCGCCCACCCGGTGACGCTGTCCGGCCTCGCCGAGAAGCAGGGCGTGCAGGCAGGGCAGCAGACCCACGTCCGGGACATCGTCGACGAGGTGGAGCGCCACGATCTCCACGACGTCGTCCTGGTCGGGCACAGCTACTCGGGCATCCCGGTCGGCCAGGCTGCCGAACGCATCGGTGACCGGCTGGCCCGTGTGGTGTTCGTCGACTCCGAGATTCCGGTCGACGGCGAATCGTTCGCCTCCGGCTGGTGGGCGGGCCGCGAGGCGCTGGAGGCCTCGATCGCCGGGAACGGCGGCTTCTGGGCGCCGCTCACCGCCGCCGACTTCGACGGCCAGGACCTCACCGACGAGCAGATCGCCCGGATCGTGGCCGGCTCGGCACCGCATCCGGGCACCACGCTGACCGAGCCGGCCGTACTGGCACGCCCGCTCGGCGAGCTTCCGGCGACCTACATCAAATGCCTGCTCGACGGCGACGAGCCGAACGGCGACGTGGCCAAGCTGCTGGCCGGCAGCGAGCATTGGGAACTGGTCGAGATGGACACCGGCCACTGGCCGATGTTCTCCCAGCCGCACGAGCTGGCACGGATCCTGCACCGGTCGGCCGTGGAATCCTGAGACCCGGACCGGGGTGGCACGCCCCGGACCCGGGCGGCAGCCCGGACCCGGGCGGCAGCCCGGACCCGGGCGGCAGCCCGGACCCGGGCGGCACGCCCTGGGCAGGGGTGGCACGCCCTGGGCAGGGGTGGCACGCCCTGGGCAGGGGTGGCCACGCCCTGGGCAGGGGTGGCCACGCCCCGTCCTCATCCGCGGCGGCGCTTGGGCCTGGGCGGCGGTCCGTATGCCTGCACCAGGGCGTTGCGCAAGGCGATGCGTCCGGCCGCCCGGAACGCCCCGGGCGGGTGTCGGCTTCATGCACCTTGATGCGCTGCAGGAGGACCGCCACCGCGACGACGGTCCCGGACTCGCGGTCGGCAAGGTCGGCCGGCTCCTCGCGTACACCCTGGATGAAACCCTCGTGGAACGAGGCGAGTTGGTCCGCCGGCCAGCCCTTGACCGACGCGGTGTCGGCGGTCTCGAACGCGCCCCCTTCCTCCCAGGGTTCGAAGTCCGCGACGACCTGCGCGTAGTCGGAGGGACAGCTGCTCCGACGGACGTACGACGCCTGGACTCCGCGGAGCGGGTGGGGCGGGAAGGCTCTCGTTCCGGGCGTCGGCGCGGAGGTCATTGCCTCACGCCGGCCGGGCCCGGCCGGTCTCAGAATGCCGTGACCGTGACGGGCAACAATGAATGTGGTGATCCGGCCCTCCGGCAGCCATGCTGCCCCCATGACCTTCTCATCGATCGACTCGGCCTCGGACTCCGCGCCTGCCCCCGGCCCCGGCACCTTCGAACTGGGCGGCGCCGTCACCATCCCCCGGCTCGGCTTCGGCGCGATGCAGTTGCCGGGGCGGTGGAGCGGACCCGCCGGTGACACCGCGACCGCTGTGGCCGTGGCACGGCGCGCCGTCGAACTCGGGGCGCGGCACATCGACACCGCCGCCTTCTACTTCTCCGACACCCACCGCGCCAACGACCTCCTGTGCGAGGCCCTGTATCCGTACCCAGCGGACGTCACCATCGCCACCAAGGTCGGCCCGCTGCGGGACGAGACCGGTGAGATGTACGCCGAGGCCCGTCCCGATCAGCTGCGCGGGGAGGTGGAGCGGAATCTGGAGGATCTCGGGGTCGACGTCCTCGACCTGGTGCATCTGCGCGTGGGGCGGCTGGGTCCGGATGTCGCCGAGTCGCTCGGCGAACGGTTCGCCGTGCTGGCCGCGCTGAGCGAGGAAGGGCTGATCCGGCAGCTCGGCGTCAGCAATGTGACGGCCGGGCAGCTCGCGGAGGCCCGGTCGATCGCACCGGTCGCTGCCGTGCAGAACCGGTTCGGAGTGCTCGACCAGGCGGACGCCGCGCTCGTCGACGAGTGCGCGGACGCCGGTATCGCGTACATGCCGTTCTTCGCGCTCGGCGGCGGACACACCGATCTCGGCAGCGAAAACCTGCGGAAGGTCGCGGAGCGGCACGGTGCGACTGTGTTCCAGATCGCCATCGCGTGGGGGCTGGCCCGCTCGCCCTCCATCGTGCAGATCCCCGGCACGGCTTCTCTCGCCCACCTCGAGGAGAACATGGCCGCCGGCCGACTGACTCTCGACGAGGCCGACATGGCACTGCTCGGGCGTCGCCGGTAGCCGAATCGGGAAGGGCCGCCCGGCCCGGCCCCGGCCCGGGCGTGGAGCCGGCGCGTTCCCGCTGTACGGGCCGGGTCCGGAACGCCCGCCGCCCCCGAGACCGCAGGGCCTAGGATCCCGCCCATGGCTATCGACCCCGGCTACACCTGCTCCTGCTGCGGCGAACACCACACGGAACTCCCGATGGGGTACTCGACCATGGCACCCGATGTCTGGGACGCAAGCCTGGAGAGCGATCCCGACAGCATGCTCTCCTCGGACCAGTGCATCGTCAGACACCAGCACTACTTCATCAAGGGTCTGATCGAGATACCCGTCCTCGGCAGCGAGGAGCCCTTCTCCTGGGGCGTCTGGGTCTCTCTCAGCCGGGAGAACTTCGCCCGTGCCCTCGATGTGTGGGAGACCCCCGGCCGAGAGTCCGAGCAACCGTACTTCGGCTGGCTGAGCACCGAGTTGGGGCTGTACTCGCCGCGCACGACCAACCTCAAGACGAACGCCCACACCCGCCCGATCGGCCTGCGCCCCCGGATCGAGCTGGAGCCCACCGACCACCCCCTCGCCGTGGAGCAGCGCACCGGCATCACGCGCGACCGGGTGCGGGAGATCGCCGAAGCGGTGCTGCACGCCGAGGACGTCCGTGCCTGAGCGACACCGCCGGGTGCGCCCTGCCGTGGCGGTGACGGGTGCGGCAGTGCTCGCGGCCTTCGCGCTGGTGGCGGTACGCATGTCCGTCGGGACGCCACCGGAACGGCCCCGCGCCCGGCAGGTCACCGAGCAGGAGGTCACGGCCGTCGCCGCCGGGGCCGGGGTGACGAGGTCGCCCGACCTGGTCGTCGGCGTCATGAAGAGCGGCAGGGGCACGAAGGAGGAATCCGCCGTCGGGTGTTCCTTCGCCTGGGGGCGCTACACGGAACCGGAGAAGCGGAAGGCGAAGCCGAAAGGATCCTTCGCCGGTGCCGTCGCCGCGCTGGAGGCGGCCGGCTGGCGGGTGAGTGACCGCTCCGAACGGGAGACGTTCGTCTACGCGACCCTCAAGAAGAGCGGATGGACCTTGAACGTCACCGGCAGCGGGCCCCCGCCGACGTACAGCGATTCGATCGTGTTCACGGGCAGCGCCGAAGACTGCCGCCCGTCCGAATAGACCCGGACGCCGGCGCGGACACCGCCCGTCCACCGCTGCCGCCCATTACTCCTCCCCGAGCCCCGACCGCAGCTGGACAAAGGCGAGTTCGGCGGCCTCGACCGCACTGCCGTAAGCCTGGTCCGCGCTCTCCCCCGCGTCGATCCGCCGCCAGTTCTCCAGGCCCAGGATGCGCTGCACGGCGATGATCTGCCCCGCGGCCAGCCTGTCCCGTACCCGGTCGCCCAGCGCACGGGCGAGGGCCGCCTCCGAGCGGCCCTGGTAGGCGTACATGCGGGCCACCAGGGACGGCGTCCCGTACAGCAACCGCATGAACGCCAGCACCTGAGGCGCATCACAGAGCCCGGTCACCGGGTCGCGCCGCTCCAGGCCGTCCAGGAAGTGGCGGCGCAGGGCGTCCAGGGGGGACTCGGTGTCCGCACGAGCCGCGACGACACGGGCCGCCTCGTCCTCATGGTCGGCGAACCGGTGCAGGGCCAGGTCCTCCTTGGTCGGGAAGTACCGGAACAGCGTCGGCTTGGAGATGTCCGCGGCGGCCGCCACCTCCGCCACCGAGACCTTGTCGAAGCCCCGCTCCAGGAACATCGCGATCGCGGCATCGGAGACCACCTGGTACGTCAGCTGCTTCTTCCGCTCACGCAGGCTCATCGGCGCATGGGCCGCAGAGGCTGCGGGGGCCGTATGCACCGCCGCCCCGGGCCAGGGTTTCTCTCCGTTCATGACCATGAAGCGTACGCCTTGACCTCAACCAGACTTGACGTCCGAGGGTGGCCGGACGGGCGCCGGACGAGCCGGCCACCGACTGCCGGAAGGGTTACGGAAGTCCAGCTGACGGAGGCGGAACACGTACGACTGGCCGGGCAGGCACTGGCCGAGGTGGCGGCCGGACGGCTGCGCCCGGTGATCGGTCAGGTGTCAGGTTTACCCGCTGGCGCAGGCCGCACGGGCACATACGGCGATCGAGGCATGCAGCCCGGTCGGCAAGGTGCTGCTCAGCGCGGAAGCCTGACGCCCGGGCGCGCAGGCCCGGCATCGGGTACGGAAGCGCTGTGTCTTCAGCGCGGAAGCCCGACATCCGGCGGTGGAGGCCCGGCCTCGCCCCCTCAGTCCCGCGCCCGTGCCTCCACCAGGGCCTCGACCCCGTCCAGCACGCGTTCGAGCCCGAACCTGAACTCGTGGTCGGGCTCGTCCGGGGTCCCCATCACCTCGGACTTCAGCAGCCGGGAGAGCGACGGATGCCGTATGGGGTCGACGAGCCGGTCCAGGGTGCGGGCGTACCCGTCCATCACTTCCTGCGCCGGGATGCCGCGCGCCTCCACTGCGGCGGCGAGATCGCCCATCAGCAGCGCATCATTCCGTACGAACCCGCTGACCAGGAGGATGACGGAGACCTCCTCGCCCGCGCTCAGGCCGGTGCCTTCGAGAGCCTGGAGGCCCTGCTCCCACCAGGCGACGGAGTTCGGGCTGGCGGGCGGGCCCGAGATCGGGATGCGGAGCATCCACAGATTGCGGTGGAACACCCGACGCTGCGCCCACGCCCACTGCGCAAGCGCCTCCCGCCGGCCGGCGCCGCTCTCCAGTGCGGGCAGCGGAGGCGGCGGACCCATCGCCGCCTCCCGCATCAGGACATAGAGCTCACCCTTGGCGGACACATACCGGTACAGCGACATCGTCGAAGCGCCCAGATCCTTGGCGACCCGCCCCATCGACACCGCCCCCAGCCCCTCGGACGCCGCCACCGCCACCGCGGCGTCCACGATGCGGGTCAGGCTCAGCCCGGGCTTCGACCCCTTGGCCGGACGCTCCCGCAGCCCCCATGCGGCCTCGATGCTGGCCGGCAGGCCCGTACCGCCCGACGGGCCCTTCTCTTCAGTCACCTGAAACCCCACCTTCCGCGCGGCCCCGGGGCTCATCGCCGCCCGCCCCGCGGCGTTGCGCCCCTTGGTACCCATCCCAGTTATGCGTACAACGCACGCAATTACGCGCAGAGACCGGACAGGACCGTCGCCGTACCGATCACGGGGGCTTCACGGCCGGCCCTACGCCTGACGGAACTCCGTCACGGCCGAAGCCACCCCGTCCGCAGCCGGCGTGCCGGAGCGCCTCCGAGGTCACCCCGCCGCTCACAACCCCTGATACGTGAGAACGTTGGCCCGGTTCACCTCAGAACACATCCGGGCACCAAGCCCGCCGCGCCGTCCGGAACATCCCCTCCGTCAGCGCCACCGCACCCGGCGTGAGTTCCTCGATGCGGCCCAGGGCCGCCAGTCGGGCCGGGGACTCGTCGCCCAGATAGAGCGTCCCCAACTCCCTTACGTCCAGGGCGAGATCGGCGGCGGCCGTGGTGGGGGTGCAGGTGGCACCGGACGGGGAGGCGTCGAGGTGGTAGCGGCCGGTGGTCAGGCCCGTGGCGTCGTGGATGTCCAGGGTCAGTGCGCCGGGTACCGCGTAGGTGCGGGCCTCCAGGGCGCGTACGACGTCCAGGACGCGTATCCACAGCCAGTCCGCCTGGGTCACGATGCGGGCCGCGCGCGGGTCCGGGAGGAGAAGTGGCAGCAGGTCGTCGGGGGCGCGGTGGCCGGTGCGGACCGTGGTGATCCAGTCGATCGAGCAGACGAAGTGCCACAGCGCGCGCTCCGCGGCCGGGGTGACGGCGATCTGGCCGAGCACCGTGGCCCGGTTCAGCGGCTGCTTGGCGTCGCCCCAGTTGTCGTCGGCGCGGTAGGCGATCAGGCCGTCGGGCTCGCCGTCCGCGTTGCTGTAGACGGCGTAGAAGGGCTCCGTCCAGGTCTCGGGGCCGGACAGGTTCTCGCCGGTGTTCAGCTCCCACCAGCGTGTGTCGCGGCTGACCGCGCCGTGCTGCCGGGCGCGCAGCCGGTCGTGGAGGGCCGGGCCCAGTTTGCGTACGTCCGCGCCGCTCACCAGGTCGATCCGGCCGCCGTCCTGCGCGGAGGGCCCCGACCAGCGCGGGTCGAGGCCCGTCCGCGGTACGTCGATCTCCCACTCGGTGGTCCACGCCGCCGGGCCGAAGCCGTACCGCCCGTAGATCGGGTACTCGGCGGCGATCAGCGTGGCGACCACGTCGCCGCGCTCCTTGGCCGCCGCCAGGTCCATGGCCATCATCCGGCTGAGCAGCCCGCGACGGCGGTGCGTGGGCGACACCGTGACGTTGGAGACCGCATCGGCCGGCACCGTGGCGCCGCCGACGACCGTGAGCTCCTGCGCGAACGAACGGAACGTGGCCACGCACCGCCCGCCGTCGAACGCACCCTGCGTACGGGCCAGGTCGGTGTGCGGGAGGCGGCTGGCGACCTCCTGTTCCGTCACCGTCGGCGGGCGCAGAAAGCCGGTGTTCAGGGCCTGCCGCCAGCCGGGGAACTCGGATTCGGTGATCGCACGGACGTCAAGGCGCATACACCCCACGCTAGATACCGGCTCACCGAATGTCGCCCGGTTTTTCCGCCGACGGGTAATCCGGTCAGAACGCTGCCCGGATCTCGCCGACCTCGCCGCCGCCGCCCAGCAGAGGCGTGCGTCCGATCCGGGAGACCACCGGGGCGTCGATGCCGAGCAGGCGCAGCGACTGTGCCAGCACCGGGCCGAGGGCCCGCGTCGCACCGTCGTCGATCTTGAAGGCCAGCGCCCGGCCGTCCGCCAGCGCCACCGCCTGCACCGCCTCCGCGCCCATCTTGGAGAGCGTGCCCGGCACTTCCCGCATCAGCCAGGTGTCGGGGCGGCGCGTTCCGGCCACGTACTCGGGGTGGGCCCGCATCGCGTCCCCGACCCGGCGCTCCGCCGACCCCGGCTCCGCCAGCACGAACGAACGGAAGGCCCGCGCCAGACCCACCAGGCTGATCGCCATCAGCGGGGCCCCGCACCCGTCCGTACCGACCGCCGCGACCGGCTCTCCGGCAGCCTCCTCGACCACCTGGTGGACCAGTTGCTGGAGCGGGTGCGACGGGTCGAGGTACGAGGTCCGGTCCCAGCCGTTCACCGCGCACACCGCGAGCATCGCCGCGTGCTTGCCGGAGCAGTTCATGGTGATCCGGTCCCGGACGTGGCCCGCGGCGAGATACGCCTCCGCCTCCGCCGGATCCAGCGGCAGATCGGGCGGGGTCTGCAGATCGCCGGGCGTCAGTCCGTGTTCGGCGAGCATCGTGCGCACGAGTTCGAGGTGGAAGTCCTCGCCCGAGTGGCTCGCGGCGGCCAGTGCCAGCCGCTCCCCGGACAGATCGAGCCCGGCCCGCAGCACCGCCGCGGCCTGCATCGGCTTGTTGGAGGAGCGCGGGAAGACCGGCGCCGCCGGGTCGCCCAGAACCCGCTCCACGCTGCCGTCGGCGGCCAGTACGACCAGCGAGCCCCGGTGCCGGCCCTCCACGAAGCCGGACCGTACGACCTCGGCCAGGACGGGGTGGGCGGGGGATATGACGGAGGGAGCAGCGGGGGCGGCGCTGGAGGTCATGGTGGCCTTCCGGGGACGGGCGGACCCGCCCCCGGAAGGGTCGCTTCAGGCGAGCAGGTCGTCTACTTGTGCTTCACCATCACGGTACCTGCGGGCGATCTCCGCACTGCAATCGTCAGCGGTCCGTTGCAGCTGGTGACGGCGTCGGGAGACCTGCTGTTCGTAGCGGACCAGGCGCCCCATCGCGGCGTGCAGCTCTTCGTCCGTACGGGCGTCGAGGTCGGAGAGTTCGACCTCGGCGAGCGTCTCGGCCGCCAGTCGGCGGTACTCGTCGCTGCGCGGTGTGGTGAGCGTGACATGCCTGGCGGAGGAGCGGTGCTGGGACGGGGTGTCGGCGAGGATCTCCGAGAGCCGGTCCACCACGGGTGTCTCCGGATCCAGCCTTCGGGCCAGCTCGGCCCGCAGGATGTCGATCCGCCCCTGGACCAGCCGCCGCACATAGCTGAGGTCGGCCTCGTCGCGCTGCGATTCGCGGCGCAGGGTGCGCAGCTCCGGCAGCCGCAGGCCGTCCAGCTCGGGCTGCGGTCCCGCGGACGGGCCGTCCACGGGACCGTGACCGGTTCGCTGCACGGGTGGGCGCATGGTGCTGGTGCTGGTACTGGTGCCGGTGCGCGTGCCCGGCACGGCGCCGGGGGACTGCCCGGTTCCATAAGTACTCATGCTGTTGTCCATCCCCTCGACCGGTGCGTCGGCACACCGCCTTCCGAGCATGGTGCCACTCCCGTGGGGCCTGTGTGGATGCTCTGTACCCGTTCAGCCCAAGATAGGTTGGTCTGTATGCGTGCAGTGGTACAGAGGGTGGACGGTGCGAGCGTCACGGTGTCCGACGGCGCGGGCGCGTCGGGCGGGCCCGAGGTGGTCGGCGAAATCGTCGGCGAGGGGTTGTGTGTGCTGGTCGGAGTCACCCACGGGGACACCGCGGAGAAGGCGGCGCAGCTCGCCCGCAAGCTCTGGTCGGTCCGCATTCTGGAGGGCGAGAAGTCCTGCTCCGATGTGAATGCACCACTTCTGGTGATTTCGCAGTTCACTCTCTACGGGGACGCCCGGAAGGGGCGCAGGCCCACGTGGAACGCCGCGGCGCCCGGCGAGATCGCCGAACCGCTGGTCGACGAGGTGGTGGCACAGCTGCGGGCGCTGGGGGCGCAGGTGGAGACGGGCCGGTTCGGGGCGAACATGCGGGTCTCGCTCGCGAACCATGGCCCGTTCACCGTCATCATCGAGGTCTGAGCCGGGCCTGAGCCGGGCCGGGTCCGAGTCTGGTCCGTGTCACGTCTGAGCCAGGTCGAGCAGTCGGTGCAGACGGTCGTGCGTAGAGAATCTACGCACAGCTACGGCTCCACGACCGTCTCCTGGGCTGCGGCCGTGTCCCCCGCGAGCAGCTCCGCGTCCACCGCGACGTTCCGCTTGACCAGGGCCAGCGCGATCGGTCCCAGCTCGTGGTGGCGGGCGGACGTGGTGATGAAGCCCAGCTGACGGCCTTCGGCACCGTCCGCAGCGAGCCGTACCGGTGTGCCGTGCCCGGGCAGGACGACCTCGCTGCCGTCGAGGTGCAGGAAGACCAGCCGCCGCGGCGGCTTGCCCAGGTTCTGCACCCGGGCCACGGTCTCCTGACCGCGGTAGCAGCCCTTCTGGAGGTGGACGGCGGTGCCGATCCAGCCCAGCTCGTGCGGAATGGTGCGGTGGTCGGTCTCGAAGCCGAGGCGCGGACGGTGCGCCTCGACGCGCAGTGCCTCGTACGCCAGGATGCCGGCCACGGGGCCGTGCCCGGCCGCGTACTTCTCCAGGTCGGCGCGGGGCAGGAACAGATCCCGGCCGTACGCCGTCTCCCGTACCGTCACGCCGTCCGGGACCTCCGCGATGGAGCCGGCCGGCAGGTACACCACGGCGAAGTCCTCGGTGCGGTCGGCGACTTCGACCCGGTAGAAGAACTTCATGGATTCCAGATAGGCGACGAGGTCACCCTGCGTGCCCGGTTCGGCATGCATCCACACGGTCTCGCCGTCGTCGACGAGATAGAGGGCGTGCTCGATGTGCCCGTTCGCGGTGAGGATCAGGGCCTCGGTGGCCTGTCCCGGGGCGAGTTCGCTGACATGCTGGGTGAGCAGGAGATGCAGCCAGGCCAGCCGGTCGCTGCCGGTGACGGTGACGACGGCGCGGTGCGAGAGGTCGACGAGGCCGGAGCCGTCGGCGAGGGCGCGCTGCTCGCGGAACAGGTCACCGTAGTGCGCGGCGACGCCTTCGTCGCGGCCTTCGGCGGGGACGGCGCCGGGCAGGGACAGCAGGGGGCTCTTCATGCGACCAGCGTACGACGCGATTTAAGGCCGCCCTCCAGCTGCCGGTCGGCCTAAGGCTTGGGGTCGGCCGCGTCGGCCGTCCGGGGCGCACCCTCGGACGCCGCCTTCGCCGTGCAGTCGGCGCAGCGGCCGAAGATCGCGAAGTGCTTCATGTCCGTCTCGAAACCGAAGGTGCCCTGCAGCTTCGCGGTGAACTCGGCGACGACATCGACATCGGCCTCGATGACGTTCGTGCAGTCGCGGCAGACCAGATGGATGTGGTGGTGGCGGTCGGCCAGATGGTACGTCGGTGCCCCGTGGCCCAGATGGGCGTGGCTGACCAGCTCCAGCTCCTCCAGGAGCTCGAGCGTCCGGTAGACGGTGGAGATGTTCACGCCGGACGCGGTCCTGCGCACCTCGGAGAGGATGTCGTCGGGCGTCGCGTGTTCCAGCGTGTCGACGGCTTCCAGGACAAGCTGCCGCTGCGGCGTCAGACGATAGCCGCGCTGCCGGAGATCGGTCTTCCAGTCGGTGCTCACCACAGGCCCAGTGTAGGACCGGGTGAGCACCTGTCCGCAGCTTTGCACGAGGGGAAACCCGTGAACGGGCCGTACTACTTGAAGAAGGCGATGCCGTCGTCCGGCAGGTCGCCGAGGCTCTTCGCCATCGCCTCGACCTCTTCCGGGGTGACGGTCTTCTTCAGATGCGCCGACATGTACGGGCGCAGCTCCACCTCGGGGGTGGCCTTCTCGCCGACCCACATCAGGTCGCTCTTCACATAGCCGTAGAGACGCTTGCCACCGCTGTACGGGCCGGAGGCCGCGGTCCGGGCCACCGCGTCGGTGACCAGGTCGATCTGCGGCTTCTTGTCGGCCAGCTCGCCGTACCAGATCTCGATGACGCCCTGGTCGCGGACCATGACGACCTCGACCTTGCGGTCCTTGTCGATGCGCCAGTAGCCGGACTCGGACTCCAGCGGCTTGGCCTTCTTGCCCTCGGAGTCGAGCACCCAGGTGTGCGAGACGTACTCCAGGAAGTCCCGGCCGTCGTGGCTGAAGGAGACTTCCTGGCCGAAGTTGCACTGCTCGGCGCCGGGGAAGTCGGAGACACCGGCGCCCGCCCAGTTGCCGAGGAGGAAGGCCAGCGGGACGAGGTCCGGGTGGAGGTCGGACGGGATCTCGATCATGAGCGGCTCAGACGATCTGTGAGGTGGGGGCGGGTGAGTGCGGACGTGACACATCGGGCATGAGTGTCACGTTCGTGACGGGGGGGGTACCCGCGCGGACGGAGGCGAGGGCGGCCAGGGTCAGCGCTGACCCTGGTACAGCTTCTTCACGGTCACGCCGGCGAAGGCGATAACGCCGACGCAGACCAGGACCAGCAGGGCGGAGAAGAATGCCTCAAGCACGGGAGCTCCTTGGAACGAGCGGTATGGCAGCAATACGGGGCCGGGCCCCAGCCTAATGGGTTGGGGCCCGTCCCGTCGGTGCGGGGTTTGCCCGGGGACCGCCGAGGGGCAGGTCAGCCCAGCAGCTGGTTCTGCAGGATCAGCGTCTGGTGGAACGGAACACTCCGAGTGCCCTCCTTGCCCTTGCGGGACTGGACGACGAGGGCGAGCGTGTCGCCGGCGACCAGGTAGCCCTGGCGGATCTGCGCCTTGCCGTACGGCTTCGCCTCGTCGTACGCGTACGACGCGGTGCGCTCCACCTTGCCCGCGCCGTTCCAGCCTTCGTCGAGGACCATCTCGGACATCTCGGACGTCCCGACGAGCGGCACCCCGGCGGGGGTGTCCTGGACGATCGCGTCCCTGAAGTACTGCGCGAAGGCCGTCGAATTGAACTGCACGAGATAAATCCGGGACGACGTGCCGTCGGGCATCGTCCAGCCGCGGGCGGCGACGTGCCGCGGAGCAGAGTCCTTCAGTATGTGTGTGATGTCGGAGCGCTTGCCCTTCGCATACTCGGAGAGGTACTGCTCCGTGCTCACCCAGCCGCCATCGAGCTTCTTGTCCACGGTTGCTCCGGCCGGAGCGGGCAGCAGCAGACGCCGAAGGTCGGCGTGGTGGATCTCGGCGGCATTGCCGTCGCTGAACGGGCGGGGCGAACCGGCCGGCAGCGCGGGCAGGCTCAGCTCGGGATAGTCCCAGCGGCCGTCACTCTCGGTGGCCAGACCCGGTACGTCGGTGCGCTCCATCGAGGTGATGCCGAAGGCCGTACCGGCGCCGAGGCCGCCGAGAACCAGGGCCGCGACAGTCCACCGGGCGACAGCCCGCAGGACGCGCCGGGGCTGCTTGGACGCCGGCGGCGGGGCCGACGGAGGCTCGGGCGCCGGCGGTACGGGGGTGGCCTCGGAGGGCGCGGCGGGCTCGGTCCCGGCGGGCGCGGCGGGCTCGGTCCCGGCGGGCGTTTCCGTCGTCTGCTCGGTCATACGTACTCCCCCGGAGACGTGATGTGGTTGAGCTGGTCCTTCAGCAATTCGGCGACGGCCGCCCGGTCGAAGGGCACGGTGCCGGATGCCGAGACACTGATGCTCAGCTCACCGTCGTACGCCATGCACTCCATGGACACGATGGAGTCCTCGCCGCCTTCACTGTCCTTGCGCAGGACGAAGCACTTGGCGTTCCTCGTGTGCCCCTGGATCTTCGGCCCCTGGCGGAAGATGCCGATGGTCTCGAAGAGGTCCGACCTGACGTCGTAGAGGTTCCGGACCGCCTTCTTGTCCTTCATCCGCATGATCTGTGTCTCCACCAGCAGGTCGTTGCCGTCCGGTACATAGGAACGGACGGCCGTGCCCTCGATACGGAGCTCGTCGATCCGCTTCTCGTAGTCCCGGCGTTCCTTGCCCGCGAGACCGTGGGCGCTCTCCTTCACCGCGGCTGCCGCCTTGCTGCCGCTCTGCTCACCGTCGTTGCCCATCTCTCCGATGTCGGGGCCGAGCCGGTAGCCGATCGGGACCGGCAGCAGCAGCTTGCTGAGCTCGGTGGAGGCCCTGCCCCGGGCCACGTCACCGGCCGGGTCCTTGCCCGGCTTGCGCTCGGGCTCCTGCCAGAGGACGGTCCTGACGCTGTGGTCCGCGCTGTCCACCGTGCTGCTGGTGTACGCGGCCGCACCTCCGACCGCGGCGATCACCAGCACGACGGGGAGCGCTGTGCGGATCACCCGGCGTGCCCGGCCGGGGACGGCCGGGGGAAGCGGGGCCGCGGGCCCGGGAGCGTCGGCGCTCTCGTCGGGCGTCGTCACCTGCGTGGCCACGTCGTTCACAGGCGCTCCAGCTGTCGCTCGGCCAGCGTCCGGATGTCCTTCTTGCTGATCGGTACGGTGTCGTAGATGTTGATGTCGGCCATGATGTCGCCGCGGTACACGATGGCCCTGGCCCGATAGGCCGGCAGATAGCCCGGTTTCCGCTCGACCTCGTAGAGGTAGTAGCGGCCGTTGCCGCTTCCCTTGAGCGGATCGCCGTCGTTACCCGCACCGAACTCGGTGCCGGGCATGTACGAACGCTGGCCCTCGGCCAAGCCCTGGGCTACCTGCTCGACGCCCGAGCGGAACTGCACGAGATGGGTCTCGGCGGTGCGGTACTGCCCGCGCTTCCAGGCAGCGCCCGCGATCCGGCGCATGCCGGACTCCAGGAAGTACTCGTACTGGGGGCCCTTGTCCCTGAAGGTGCGGGCGTACTCGTCCACGCCCAGCCAGCCGTCGCGGAAGCCCAGCGCCGCCTTGTCGTCGCTCCAGCCCGCGGGCCTGTCGGCGAGCAGCTTGCGCAGGTCGCCGTCCGTCCTGACCCGACGGTCCTGGGACGCGGGCAGCGGGTCGGGGACCTTGCCCCGGGGCAGCGCCTTCGCCGGGTAGGCCAGATCGGGCTGCGACAGGGCGGGCAGCGGTGTCGGGGCCCGTCCGGCCTGCACGTCGCAGCCCACGGCGGTGCCGCCTGCGATGCCGAGCACCGCGGCAGCGGCGATCAGCAGGGTCGTACGCCCACGCGGGCGCCTCGCGACGGGCGCTGTGGCCACAGGGGCGGGCGCGGACTCGGGCGCAGGCTCGGGCTCGACCGCAGGCACGGTCACCGGCCCGGACCCGACCGAGGGCTCGGCCACCGGCGCGGATGGCTCTGCGGCGCCGGTCGGTGCCTCTTCCCCGGCGAGCGGCTCGGCCTGCCCGTCAGGAATGGTGTCTTTCGGTTCCAAAAGGGGTCCCCCCACGAGACCTGAGGCGCAGATTCCGTTATCCGCGCACACACCTGACTGCCACCGAGGAGATGAGGTTGCCCGCCCGACGATTACAGTTCGGCATATGCCGAAGAAGCTCGTGATCAAGGTGACTGCCGGTGCCGACTCAGCCGAGCGCTGCTCGCAGGCGTTCACGGTGGCCGCGGTCGCCGTCGCCAGCGGTGTGGAGGTCTCGCTCTGGCTGACCGGTGAATCCTCATGGTTTGCTCTGCCGGGGCGCGCCGCGGAGTTCGAACTGCCGCATGCCGCGCCGCTGCCGGATCTGATCGAGTCGATCCAGGCGGGCGGGCAGATCACCCTGTGCACGCAGTGCGCGGCCCGTCGCGACATCACTGAGCAGGACGTCCTGGAGGGCGTACGGATCGCGGGCGCCCAGGTCTTCGTCAGCGAGATCATGGCCGACGGCGTCCAGGCCCTCGTCTACTGACGCGCCACGCGCACCCGCCCGCGCCCCCGTCAGGCCCTAGTACACCTAGTGCCGTTTCTTGCCGTCGAGTTCGTCCCACCACTCGTCGGACTTCGGGTCGCCGGACGGATCGTCCCACCAGCGGTCCTCCGGGCCCCGGCGGTTGGCGATCATGGCGGCGACGGGCGGGATGACCATGGCGACGAGACACATCGCTATCGCGGCGGGCATCGACCACAGCCGGACGAATGCCCAGGCCGATACGAAGAGGACGATGCAGCCGCCCATCATCAGGAAATAGCCGCGACGGCGTCGGGCGTACATAAATCCAGCGTAGGCCCGTTACGCGCACACGCGAATGGCGCGAAGGGCCGCACCCCGCTTCAGAAGGCGTCCAACCGTTCCTAGCCAGTGTGCATGAGTGAGTCCTGGACCCACTGATGTGTACTGGGCGCATCCCGAACGGTGTTGGATGCGCTGGGTTCCCGCTTTCTCGTCCCGTTCGGCGGCACGTCTCTGGGGGCGTGGTCCGTTGCGGGTGGGCGGGTTCCGTCACGTCCTCGGGTGCCTGGTGGGGCCTGGGCGGTCCGATGCCCCGCACGATCACTCCGGTCGTGTGGGGGCGGTGCCGTCCTTCCCCAAGCTCTCAACTCCGTTCGAGCAGGGGATACCCCATCCCGGACCGGGTGTCCGAGGGCGCGTCGTCCGATCGCGATACCGGCGGCATCATGACGGGACATTCTGCGGCGCGGGGTGGCCAGCGGTTTCTGCCAGTGCTGGGCACCCCACATCGAGGTGTAGGCGGGGTCGACCGCGACAATGCTCAGGCCCTGTTCGGCGGCCATGGAGACCAGCCGGGCCTTGAGCCTGCCGGTCGGAATACCTGAGATCAGCTGGCGGAACCGCTTCCTGCGGCCGTGCTTCTCCCGCGTTTTCTCGGCGGTGAAGTCGAGGTCTTCGATGCCGATCGCGGCAACACCGGCCTGCTTGGCCCAGTGGATCAGCCGGGTCAGCGCGTGGCGGATCTGGGCGTCGCGGTGATCGGCGGCGCCGGACAGGTCGTAGAAGAACCGCCGGGGCTCGCCAATGGGGTTGCCATGTGGGTCGAGCTGGTAGGCGGCGAAGTGGTCGGCGTTGGTGTCGACGCCGATCATGCCCCGGGCGCGGGCGGCCTCCAGCGGGATGGTCTGCACGGCGGGGCGTTGCCAGGATGCGGTGAGGTACCAGCGGCGACGGTCGGTGTCGAGGTGGATGCGGTAGGCCACGGCCCGGTTCGCAGTGACGCGGTCGGCCCACTCCACGCCCCGGTGCGCGAAGCCGATACGGACGGTGAGGGTGTACCGGCCATGAGGGGCGTTGGCCAGGTGGGCGAGCGGGGCGGGCAGCTTGATGGACACTTCGCCGTCCGGGGTGACGCGGATGGTCTCGTTCCCGAACCGTTTCCCGGACTCGCCGTCGGCGGCGATGAACCAGCGTTCCGCTTCCCAGCGTTCCCGCCACTGGCTTTCGGTGAGCTGGGCCTGGGTGAGGTGGTGACGGGTGTTGAGGAGACGTTTGCCGCCCCGCACGACCCGGACGCGTCCGGCCTGCCGGTCACGGACCGCGGCATCGTGCCGGGCTTCCAGCGCCGCGAGGCGGCGGGACTTGTGGAACCACTCGCCCTTGGAGCGGTAGCCACCGGCTGCCCGCTTGGTGCCCCTCGCGCCGATGGGGAGGGACAGGCGGTGCCGCAGCGTCCCGATCCCGGCCTCCAGATTCCGGATGTGCGCCGCCTGACAACGGCGCGCCAGCGCCCACTGATCATGGGTGGCCTTGGTGATCGCACCCGCGATCCGCGACGACGACAGCGCGGTCAGGACCCGCTTACGCGACGCCCAGGTGTCCGCGCTGTGCTCCAGACCATCCGCACAACGGACCCTGAGATCCCGGGAGGCGAGCGCGCCCTGATGCTCACCGACCGCACGCAGAACCTTCTCGTCCTGGGGCGTGAGGTGCTTCAGACGGTCCCGGACCGCCACCCCGCGGGGCCCGGGCACCACGAACGGCGCCGCCAACTCCCGCACACCACCCACCACGTCACCCTCCCCGATGAGACCGGACACCCGCTACCCAGCCCAACGAGCACCAGCCGCCAAGGTCACCCATTCGACCCCAGAACTACCGTTCCCACCCCGCGAAGCACCGACAGGACCCACTCCTGCTCGCTACAACGCACTTCAGCTCAGCAAACCGACAGCAGCTCACAACCCCTGGGGTACGGCCCCTCGGCCGGTGAGGTGTCGCGGGTGCCCGCCGGGCCGGTCGGCCGGGCGGGCTCCCGCGTGCGAACTAGACGGCGATCGCGACCTCAAAGAGGCCACCGGTCTGCGCCACGACCGTGCGGTCGGCGCTGCCGCCCGGGACGAGGGCGCGCAGCGTCCACGTGCCCTCGGCCGCGTAGAAGCGGAACTGTCCGGTCGCCGAGGTCGGGACCTCCGCGGTGAACTCGCCGGTCGAGTCCAGCAGACGCACGTAACCGGTGACGGGTTCGCCGTCGCGGGTCACGCTGCCCTGGATGGTGGTCTCACCGGGCTTGATGGTCGAAGCGTCGGGGCCGCCGGCCTTTGCTCCACACATGGTGTTCTGTCCTTCTGGGTCGGGGGTCGTGCTGGTCCGGGTCGTGCGGAGTTACTTGTTGGCGCCGAGCTCGATCGGCACACCCACGAGGGAGCCGTACTCGGTCCACGAACCGTCGTAGTTCTTGACGTTCTCCTGGCCGAGCAGCTCGTGCAGCACGAACCAGGTGAGCGCGGAGCGCTCGCCGATACGGCAGTACGCGATGGTGTCCTTCGCCAGGTCGACCTGCTCGTCCTCGTAGAGGGCCTTGAGCTCGTCGTCCGACTTGAAGGTGCCGTCGTCGTTGGCGTTCTTCGACCACGGGATGTTGCGGGCGGTCGGCACGTGGCCGGGGCGCTGGGACTGCTCCTGCGGGAGGTGCGCCGGGGCGAGCAGCTTGCCGCTGAACTCGTCGGGCGAACGCACGTCGACCAGGTTCTGGCTGCCGATCGCCTTCACGACGTCGTCGCGGTAGGCGCGGATCGACTCGTCCTGCGGCTGGGCCTTGTACTCGGTGGCCGGGCGCGACGGGATCTGGTCGCCGTCGACCAGGTCGCGGGAGTCGAGCTCCCACTTCTTGCGGCCGCCGTCGAGCAGGCGGACGTCCTGGTGACCGTAGAGCTTGAAGTACCAGAACGCGTAGGAGGCGAACCAGTTGTTGTTGCCGCCGTACAGGACGACAGTGGTGTCGTTGCCGATGCCCTTCTCGGACAGCAGCTTCTCGAAGCCGGCCTGGTCGATGAAGTCACGGCGGACCGGGTCCTGGAGGTCCTTGGTCCAGTCGATCCGGATCGCGTTCTTGATGTGGTTCTTCTCGTACGCCGAGGTGTCCTCGTCGACCTCGACGAGAGCGATCTCCGGGTCGTCGATGTGGGCCTCGACCCAGTCGGCGTCTACCAGGACGTCACTGCGGCTCATTCTGTTCTCCTCCGGGGCAGTCTGCGGCGAGATGGTGCGAGACGGTGCGTGATGCGGACGTACGGCGGCACAGGGTGCGGCGCACGTGCGCAGGCGATCGGGATGGGCCCTGACATCGGTCGAAGGGCCGGGGAATGCGGGGTGCCGAAGGCTCCCGCTCAGACAGTGCGACAGAGCATGGCGGCGACGCGGCACAGGTCCACTGCCCGCCGCTTCGTGAGATCCGCCCGTCCCCGCTGTGGGAGACCGCCAATAGAGCACTGCATGGGACCGATCGTAGGGAGGTACGGGCGGGCATGTCACCGCCGTGTCGCATCATGAGACACGATCGTCCGTGATGTGAGACATGGATGGCATTACGACTTCCCCCGCGCCGCCCCTCGCCGTCGGCGCCCGTCGGCCATCTACGGATCGGACGCAGCCGTCTCAATATGTGGCGCGCAGGGTCATTGGGCCCCCATTTGCCGGTCGGTCTTATCCCGCGAGCCGTACGTCCGTGCCCGTCACCGAGATCTCCAGGCCGTCGGCGGTCGGCTGGATCTTCTCCAGCTTCAGACCGCTGGGCAGACCGCCGACCTCCCGCTCGAAGTCGGTCTTCTCGCGCACCAGGCCCTCCAGCCCCGGGATGCCCTCGCCCGGCACCTTGTCCGCGTGCACCTTGATCCTGTGGCCGTCGACCAGGGTGACGGTGGAGAGCACACTGCGCGAGAGCGGGCTGCCGAGGATGTCGACCGTGCCGGTCACCTTCACCTTGCCGTTGCCGCCGTACTCGACGACGACGCCGTCGCCGGCGGCCTTGGTCAGGTCCTCGTACGAAATGACGGCCGTGCCGGTGGCCCGGGCAGCGGTGGCGCTGGAGTAGCCGTCGGCGAGCTTCACCTCGTGCAGCGCGGCGTTCATCCGACTGATCCGGATCCTGTGGCCGTTGGCGTCGGTCTCGATGCCGGTGATCTTGACGTCGACCTCGTCGAGCTGGTCTCCGGCGACCTGTGTCAGGAACGGGAATCCCTTGATGGAGACGTCCGTCGAGCCGATCGTGGCGCCGGTGACCTGGACCCGCCCCTCGACCTCCGACTCGGCGAAGTACACCGCCGCCCGGTCGACGGCGACGAAGATCCCGCCCAGAACCACCACTGTCACCAGCAGTATTCGCAGTGCACGCATGCCCGTTCTTCCCCCCACCCTGAATCCGGCCGGCCCCCTGGCGCCCGCGCGTCCGCCATGGATGCACAGGACGCCCGGGGTGATCGACGAACGGTCACCCCCCTTCGGTTCCCGGGGGCGATACCGTTCCGCGCTACGAGATCGCGCGGCCGATCAGATAGACGGCGGGGGCCGCGGCGGTGAGCGGCAGTGCCACACCGGCCGTCATGTGGACGAACCGTGACGGGTAGTCGTAGCTCGCCACCCGCAGCCCGATCAGTGCGCAACCGCCCGCCGCGAGGCCGAGCAGCGCGCCCTTCGTACCGAAGTCGGTGAACGCCCCCGCCACCGCACCGGCGCCCGCGGCAGCGAGCAGCGCCGCCACGACCGAGGCAGGTCCGGGCAGCGGCAGCGCGCGGACGAGCACGGCGACCGCGACGGCCACCCCGCCCACCGTCACCGCGTCCGGGACCGCCGCGAGATGTCCTGCGGCCAGGACGGAGAGGGCGGCCGACGCGACGGTGGCCATCAGCCCCTGCATCCGCTCGTCGGCGCTCGCGTGGCTGCGCAGCTGGAGGACCACGGTGAGCAGCACCCAGATACCGAGGGTGCCGAGGATGGCGGCCGGTCCGTTCTCGCGGCCCGCGGCGAGCAGTGCGATGTCGGCTACGAAGCCACCGGCGAACGCGAGCGCGATGCCCTGCCGGGCCGGCCACATGCCGTTGAGCCGGAACCAGCCGGCCGCGGTCACGGCCTGGAGCAGTACCAGGGGTACGACCAGGGCGTACGGCCCGATCGCGGCGCCGAGGGCGAGCAGCAGCCCGAGTCCCGCAGTGATCCCGGCGGGCTGCATACCCGGCGCGATGATCGGCGAACGGCCCTCGGCGCGGGCGCGCTGGGCATTGGTGATGCGGCTGTTGCCCAGAGTGGTGGGCGCGCTGTAACCGGTGGCATCGTGCGCGGACGCGGTGGCGGCCGGAGCCGCGCCGGCGGGTGCGGCCGCCCGGACCGGCTCGGCCGCGAGGGGCGCGACCGGGGCCTCGGGAGGCAGCGGGTAGGAGCCGGAGGCACCCAGCGGCGGCTGCGGATATCCGGTCTCGGCGGCGGCCGGAACGGGATGCTGCACCGGCTGGGCGGGCTGCACGGGCTGGGAGGACTGGGCGGGCCGGATGGCCGGCTGGTACTGGGTGTCCCAGGTCTGGCCCTCCCAGGTCTGGGTGACACCGGGATCCTGCGGGCCGTGCCCAGCAGGCGCGGCGGGCTCCTGCATGTGCCCGGCCGGCCACGCGGGCCCGGGGTTCGCCCGGGGTGCCTGGTTCGGGTCGTACGGGCCGTGCGCCTGTTGCGGGGCTCCGTACGGGGCCTGCTGACCATACGACTGCGCGCCGTAGGACTCGCCCCCGTACGGCTGCTGACCGTGGGACCGGTCGCCGTAGGACTGATCCGCGTACGACTGATTTCCGTACGACTGCGCGCCGTAGGACTGGTCGCCGTAGGACTGATCCCCGTACGACTGCGCGCCGTAGGGCTGGTCGCCGTAGGACTGATCCCCGTGCGGCTGCGCAGCCTGCGGCTCCTGGCCGTTCAGCGGGTCGTACCCGTAGCCCGGGTCCTGTCCGTACGGATGCTGCTGATCGTTGCTGCTCATGTTCTGCGGTTCACCCTCCTGCGAACGGCGGGAGCACCTCGACCGTGCCGCCCTCGGCAAGGCGTACGGTCTCATGACTGCGGGTCCCCACGGGGGCACCGTCGATGAGGAACGAGCACCTTTGCAGCACTCGGGTGAGTTCACCGGGGTGCCGCTCACGCACCGCGTCGAGCGCCTCGGCGAGGGTCGCGGCTGAGTACGGCTCCTCCGCGGTCCCGGCGGCGGCCTTGGCGGCGGCCCAGTAGCGGATCGTTCCCGCAGGCATGGCGGAGTTCCTCTCGTCTCGCATCAGCTGTCCATCATGAATCACCGCGCCACCGCCCAGTCTCCGATGCGGGTGAGCAAGCTCTCGTCGGCGGCGTTCTCGGCATGGCCCATGCCGCGCTCCAGCCACAGCTCGGCGCCGTCGCCCGCCGCGTCCGCCAGCATCCGGGGGTGGTCCAGCGGGAAGTACGGGTCCTGGTCGCCGTGCACGATCAGCAGCGGGGCCGGGGCGATCAGCCCGGCCGCCTCGACCGGCGGGAGCGGCACCGGATTCCAGTCGTTCCGGTCGATCCGGGTGCGCAACCCGTAGCGGCCGACCAGCCGGCCGAGGGGTCGGGTGACCACCCAGTGCAGGCGGCGCATCGGAGCCGTGCCCCGGTAGTACCAGCGGGCAGGGGCGCTCACGGCCACCACCGCATCCGCATGCGCCTCGTTGCGCGCCTCAATGCGCCCCTCGCGCTCCGCAGTGCCACCGGCTTCCGCGCCGGCCGTTGATCGGCCCGTATACAGCGCCCCGTGCCGCAGCACCACGGAACCGCCCATCGAAAACCCGACGGTCACGATCCGCCGGTGCCCGAGCGCCCGCGCCCACTCCACCGCAGCCGCAAGATCCAGCACCTCGCGGTCGCCCACCGTCGACCGCCCGCCGGACCCGCCGTGCCCCCGGAAGGAGAACGTGATCACGGCCGCACGCTGGGCGAACACCCCGGCGGCACGCCGCACCGCGGGCCGGTCCACCGATCCGGTGAAACCGTGCGCGACCACGATCGCAGTACTGTCGAAGGATGTTTCCGCAGCAGCCCCGGCATCTGCCGTACACGGCTCGTACACCGCCTCGATATGGACCCCGTCATCGGTCCGCAATGTGGTGCGCAGTGGACCCGGCGTGATCAAGGGAACAGAAGAACTCGGAAATCGCCCCTCGGACACTGAACTCATGTGGGCTATTCTGCTGGGAAGAGGATCCGGGCAAAGCAGCCCCCGGGTCCTTTTGTGCTTTCCAAGCGTTGTTACGGCGACGTTTCCACAAGCTCAGCGGTCCCAGGGCGCGGGACCGCACCCGTAAAACCCGTATGACGAATGTCGTACGGCAAACAGTGCGAAAGCCAGCACGAAACGTACGAAGAAGTGCCGCATACTCCCCCGGGCCCGGCCCGGGAGTGCCCCTCTCGCAGGGAACGAGGAGGACCGACGTAATGGGCGAGCGAACCGTGCACGATCACCGACCGACGACCCAGGCAGGTGGGCGGCGATGAGTTCACTGCTGCTCCTGACGAATGCCCTCCAACCGTCGACGGAGGTGCTTCCGGCCCTCGGTCTCCTGCTGCACAGCGTGCGGGTGGCGCCGGCCGAAGGCCCCGCTCTCGTCGACACCCCCGGTGCCGACGTCATCCTGATCGACGGCCGCCGCGATCTGCCGCAGGTGCGGTCGCTGTGCCAGCTGCTGCGGTCCACCGGACCGGGCTGTCCGCTGATCCTCGTCGTGACGGAGGGCGGTCTCGCGGCCGTCACCGCCGACTGGGGCATCGACGACGTGCTGCTGGACACGGCGGGACCGGCCGAGGTCGAGGCCCGGCTGCGGCTGGCCACCGGCCGGCAGCAGATCAGTTCCGACGACTCCCCGATGGAGATCCGCAGCGGCGATCTGTCGGTCGACGAGGCGACGTACAGCGCGAAGCTCAAGGGCCGGGTCCTGGACCTGACCTTCAAGGAATTCGAACTGCTCAAATATCTGGCACAGCACCCGGGCCGGGTCTTCACCCGCGCCCAGCTGCTCCAAGAGGTCTGGGGCTACGACTACTTCGGCGGTACTCGGACGGTCGACGTCCATGTGCGGCGACTGCGCGCCAAGTTCGGCCCCGAACACGAGTCGCTGATCGGTACGGTCCGCAACGTCGGCTACCGCTTCGTCGCACCGGAGAAGGTGGAGCGTGCCGCCGAGGAGGCCAAGGCGCAGGCCGCGGCGAAGGCGGCCGCCGAACCCGTACTCCGTCCGGAGCAGTCGCGCGTGGCCGAGACCGTCGAAGAAGCCCCGGTCCGGCCTGCCAACCGGTAGGTCCATCCGCGTAGACTGCCGCGCGTGGCCAAGGTGACGCGGGACGATGTGGCGAGACTGGCGGGTACGTCGACCGCGGTCGTCAGCTATGTCATCAACAACGGACCCAGGCCGGTCGCCCCGGCCACGCGCGAGCGGGTACTCGCCGCGATCAAGGAGCTGGGCTACCGGCCCGACCGGGTTGCCCAGGCCATGGCCTCGCGGCGGACCGACCTCATAGGGATGATCGTGCCGGACGCCCGGCAGCCGTTCTTCGCGGAGATGGCGCACGCGGTCGAACAGGCTGCCGCCGAGCGCGGAAAAATGGTGCTCGTCGGCAACTCCGACTACCGCGACGAGCGCGAGGTCCACTATCTGCGGGCCTTTCTCGGCATGCGGGTCTCCGGGCTGATCCTGGTCAGCCAGGGCCCCAGCGAGCGGGCGGCGGCCGAGATCGAGGCATGGGACGCGCGGGTCGTGCTGCTGCACGAGCGGCCCGAGGCGATCGATGACGTCGCGGTCGTCACGGACGACATCGGCGGCGCCCAGCTCGCCACCCGGCACCTGCTGGAACACGGCAACGAGTACGTGGCGTGCCTCGGCGGCATGGAGTCGACCCCGGCGGTCGGCGACCCGGTCGCCGACCATGTCGAGGGCTGGCGCCGTGCGATGCACGAGTCGGGGCGCTCGACGGAGGGCCGGCTCTTCCAGGCCCCGTACAACCGTTATGACGCCTATCAAGTGGCGCTGAAGCTGCTCGCGGGTCCGGACAGGCCGCCGGCGATCTTCTGCTCGACGGACGACCAGGCCATCGGTGTGCTGCGGGCCGCGCGCGAGCTGCGGATCGATGTGCCCGGGAATCTCGCGGTGGCGGGCTTCGACGACGTGAAGGAAGCCGGTCTGACGGATCCGCCGCTGACGACGGTCTTCTCGGACCGCCCGGCGATGGCACGGGCGGCCGTGGACCTGGTACTCGACGACTCGTTGCGGGTGTCGGGGTCGCGGCGGGAGCGGCTGAAGCAGTTCCCGTCGGCGCTGGTGGTGCGGCGGTCGTGCGGCTGCGGGGAGCCCACGGTCGGGGCGCGATAGGCCCGGCGGGCCGTAGCTGCGTACCTCTTGTCCCTGCCGGGCCGTACCCCCGTACTTCCCGGCGGGCCGTACTCCCTTATATGGGGCATACGAGGTTCTGCCGGGCTTCTCAGCGAGTGCTCAGGCTTCTCTCATCTTCGCCGGACACGCTCTTGGACATGACAGAGAGCCAGCGCCCGAGCGGCGAGTACCCGATGTACCCCTCGTACGGCAACGGTGACGCGTCCTACCCGCCGCCGCCGCCCTACCAGCCCGCGCAGCCGATCGCGACGGGCCCCGGAACCACCGTGTGGCCCGGCCAGGGCGGCGCCGACGGGCACGGCGGAGGCGAGGACGGCGGTTACGGCTCCGACCTCCCGCAGCCCGCACCCGAACCTGCCTCGTCCCGGCGCCGGGCCCGGCGGCCGGTCGCCCTCCTGGTAGCCGTCGCGATCGCGGCGGGGGTCGTCGGCGGCGGCACCGCCACCGTCATCGGCCGGCTCACCGGCAACGATGCGAACAACACGGGCAGCGGCGTCGTCCCCGGCACCACCGTCTCGCAGAGCAGCAAGGGCACCGTCGCCGGTGTCGCCCAGGCCGTCTCGCCGATGATCGTCGAGATCAACGCGACCTCGACCGCGGGCGAGTCCACCGGCTCCGGGGTGGTCATCACGTCCGACGGCGAGGTCGTCACCAACAACCACGTCATCTCCGGCGCCTCGTCGATCAAGGTGACGCTCAGCACCGGCAAGACGTACAACGCGAGGGTCGTCGGCACCGACCCGGACAAGGACCTCGCACTCATCAAGCTCCAGGGTGCGAGCGGGCTGAAGACGGCCACGCTGGGCGACTCCTCGGCGGTCGCGGTCGGCGACCAGGTCGTCGCGATCGGCTCGCCGGAGGGCCTCACCGGCACCGTCACCAGCGGCATCGTCTCCGCCCTCGACCGCGATGTCACGGTCGCCAAGGAGGACGGCAGCGGCCAGGGCCAGGGCCGGCAGCGCGGCGGCCAGCAGTGGCCGTTCGAGTTCGGCGGTCAGCAGTTCAACGGCGACACCGGCAACTCCACCACCACGTACAAGGCCATCCAGACCGACGCCTCGCTCAACCCCGGTAACTCCGGTGGCGCGCTCATCAATATGAACGGCGAGATCATCGGCATCAACTCCGCGATGTATTCGGCGAGTTCGTCCGACGGATCCAGCAGCGCCGGCGCGGGCAGCGTGGGTCTCGGCTTCGCGATCCCGGTGAACACACTCAAGGCCGACCTCGACACCCTGCGGGCCGGCAACAGCTCCTGAGGAGACAGTCATGCTCCACCCCACCGACACCCCCACCGGCCCGGCCGACCTGGCCCTGCCCCTCGCCCTCGTGACGGAACTCGCCGTGGAACTCGCCACGGAACCGGCCGAGCGCCGGACCTCCGGGCCCCGGCGCGCCCCGGAGGTCCGCACCACCGCGGGCCGCAAGCGCCGGGCCGCGCGACGACGTGCCGCAGCCGTGCGAGGCTGAGAGCACGGCAGGCCCCGCGGCCCGCCCCGGCAGCCCGGAACGAGAAGAGGACAACGAGCGATGAGCCCCGCCGAAGACGATCCCCAACGCATCCTGATCGTCGACGACGAGCCCGCCGTGCGTGAGGCCCTGCAGCGCAGTCTCGCGTTCGAGGGATACGGCACCGAGGTCGCCGTCGACGGTCTCGACGCCCTCGCCAGGGCCGAGTCGTACGCCCCCGACCTCATCGTCCTCGACATCCAGATGCCGCGGATGGACGGACTGACGGCGGCCCGCAGGCTTCGCTCCGCAGGCACCACCACACCCATCCTGATGCTCACCGCCCGCGACACCGTCGGCGACCGGGTCACCGGTCTCGACGCGGGCGCCGACGACTACCTGGTGAAGCCGTTCGAACTGGACGAGCTCTTCGCCCGCATCCGGGCCCTGCTGCGCCGCAGCTCGTACGCGGCCACGGCGGGCGGCGGCGTCCCGGACGACGATGTGCTGGACTTCGCCGATCTGCGGATGAACCTCGCCACCCGCGAGGTCACCCGGGGCACGCGCCGGGTCGAGCTGACCCGTACCGAGTTCACCCTGCTGGAGATGTTCCTGGCGCACCCGCGGCAGGTGCTGACCCGCGAGCAGATCCTCAAGGCGGTCTGGGGCTTCGACTTCGAACCGAGCTCCAACTCCCTGGACGTGTACGTGATGTACCTGCGCCGCAAGACGGAGGCGGGCGGCGAACCGCGGCTCGTGCACACGGTGCGAGGGGTCGGTTACGCGCTCCGCTCCGGCGGCGGTGACGGATGACCGAGACCCTGCACCGGCTGCGCGCCCTGCCGCTGCGGACCCGGCTCGCGCTGCTGGTGGCGACGGCGGTGGCGGTCGCGGTGGCTGCGGTGGCTGCGGCTTGCTGGGTCGTGACGAAGGCGCAGCTGGACCAGCAGATGGACAACTCGCTGCGCAGCTCCAAGGTCGACAGGGGCTACCTGGTAGACCTGTACTCCTACTGCCGGGGCACCACCCCGCCGCCCCCGCTGTTCACCGGATACACCGTTCAGCTCGTCGACTCCCAGGGCACGGTGTGCATCGCCCGCAAGAAATCGGCGCTCCCCGTGAGCCCGGCCGACATCGCAGTGGCCGAAGGGCAGCAGGACTACGCCCTGCACTCGGCCAGGGACCAGGACGGGACGAAGATGCGGGTCTACACCTACCCGCTGGTGCAACTCACCCCCGCCCCCGGGGTGACGTCGGGCAACATCGCCGTTTCCATCGCCCGCCCGATGAGCGAGATCGACAAGCCGCTCTCCACGCTCGCCTGGGTCCTCCTGGTCGTCTCCGGCATCGGCGTGATCGGCGCCGGCGCGGCCGGTCTCTGGGTCGCCCGCACCGGCCTGCGCCCCGTCGACGAGCTCACCGAGGCGGTCGAGCACGTCGCCCGCACCGAGGACCTCACCGTCCGCATCCCGGTCGAGGGCGAGGACGAGATCGCCCGGCTGTCCCGCTCCTTCAATTCGATGACCACTTCCCTCGCCAGCTCCCGCGACCGTCAGGCCCAGCTGATCGCGGATGCCGGCCACGAACTGCGGACACCGCTGACGTCCCTCCGTACCAACATCGAACTCCTCGCCCGCAGCGACGACACCGGCCGGGCCATCCCGCCGGACGACCGCAGGGCGCTCATGAAGTCGGTCAAGGCGCAGATGACCGAGCTGGCCTCGCTCATCGGCGACCTCCAGGAACTGGCCCGCCCCGACGCGGCGAACCCCGGCCCGCTCCAGGTCGTCGCTCTGCACGACATCGCGGACACGGCCCTGGAACGCGCCCGTCTGCGCGGTCCCGAGCTGACGATCAGGGCGGACCTGACGCCTTGGTACGTACGGGCCGAGCCGGCCGGGCTGGAGCGGGCGGTGGTCAACGTCCTGGACAACGCGGTCAAGTTCAGCCCGCCCCGCGGCACGATCGAGGTCGCGCTGCGCGACGGCGAACTGACGGTACGGGACCACGGCCCCGGCATCCCCGCCGAGGAACTCCCCCACGTCTTCGAACGTTTCTGGCGTTCCCCGTCCGCCCGCCAGCTCCCCGGTTCGGGCCTGGGCCTGTCGATCGTCGCCCGCACGGTCCAGCAGTCGGGCGGCGAGGTCACCCTGCGCCCGGCGGAGGGCGACGGCACGGTGGCGGTGATCCGCCTGCCGGGGGCGTCGCAGCCACCGCCAAAACCGCCACGGCCGTGAGGCCCGCCGCCCGGGCCGCCGGGAGCGCTCAGACCCCGGGGTTGCGCCGGATCAGCGATTCCACCAGGCCGGACCGGGTGGCGGGGAAGTCCAGCGGGACGATGCCGAGCCCGGTCCAGCCGGCCGCGTCGGAGCCATCGAGGAACGACTGGACCTGGGGATTGAGGCGGTCCGCGTTCCAGCGCGGCGGCATCAGGGCGGCGGTGCTGACGTAGTTCATGTACAGCTTCCCGGGCTGCTGGGCGGCCTTGCGGAACTGGGCCTCGATCTTGGGGTACTTGGCGAACGGCTCCGCCATGTAGTCGTCCTGGATGTCGAAGAGCGCGGAGTCGGCGTAGCGGACACCGGGCAGCCCGCCGTTGTCGGCGAGCAGCACGACCTTGCCCCGCGCCTCGCCCAGCGAGGGCAGCGCCGGGTCGATGCGGAACAGCGGCCGCCACCCCCTGTTGTCGAGGTAGTCGTCGAAGACCGCCCGGAACGCCGCGTCGCTCTCCTCCGAGTACTCCTGCTTGACCCGCATCAGCACGGTCTCGGCGGGGTGGGCCGCCAGGAAGTCCCAGCAGGCGCCCAGCACATCGCCGAACATCAGGTTCTGGTACGAGGCCCCGTGATGGATCGCGAACGAGCCGCCGGTGATCCGGCACCGTACGTCGAGGAAGCGGATCCCGCTGTTCAGCTGCTCGGCGATCGTGGTGTTCTGGCACTCGGTCCAGGGGCCGCCGTAGCGGGCACCGGAGTCGTGCGAGCCGGGGATCGTGAGTCGTTGCAGCGCGGTGGCGCCGGGGACGGCGCCCATCCAGTCCTGAGTGGTGAGGACTTGACGGGACCCGGCGGTGGCGGGTGCCGCGCCCACGAGGACGGTGGCGGTGGCGGCGAGGGCGCCGGTGAGGAAGTTGCGGCGGGTAGCGGTGTACGGGCTCATGCGGGAGTGCCTCCGTCTGCCATGGGGGGTCAGCCCTGGGATTATGACGGGTGCACGTCACTACTGGAACAGGGCGGCCGGGCTGGAAAGGTACGGCTTCGGAGGCGGACCGGTGCGATCATCGGCCGGATGAGTACCTGTGTCTTCTGCCAGATCGTGTCCGGCCGGCTGCCCTCCCACCGTGTCCTGGAGGACGATCACACCGTGGCGTTCCTCGACATCGCACCGGCTTCTGAGGGCCACACCCTGGTCGTCCCGCGCGAGCACGCCCGGGACATCTGGGAGATCTCCGAGGCCACGCACGGGCATGTCGCCCGCATGGTGCACCGAGTCGCCGCTCTGCTGAATACGGCCCTCGCCCCCGACGGCGTGAACATCGTCCATTCCACCGGCGAGGCCGCCTCGCAGGAGGTCTTCCACTTCCACGCCCATGTGGTACCGCGCCGGCACGGCGACAACCTGCACCCGATGTGGAATTCCCGGCGGGCCCCGGGCCAGGATCTCGAACAGGTCCTGGCCCGGGTCACCGCGGTTCGATGAGGGCACTCGCAGGCTGACGGAAACACACAGCAGGGCGGTGGGCCCGCCGGCCCACCGCCCCTCTCACCCGCGTACGTCGACCTGTACACCAGGTCCGCCCGGATACCGCCCGGGTTCATGAAGGCGACGACCGCCCCGCCCTTGTCCGCCGGGGCCAGGCCCTCCAGCTGGGCGTCCGCGATCAGGTTGCCGAGCGGCTTGTCGGGGGCCGTGGAGCCGCGGCCGTTGATGTCGGCGCTGATGTAGCCCTGCGGCCGGTTCGAGATGGGCGCCGCGAGGGTGTTCCAGCGGGCGATCAGGGCCGTCACGTCGGTGGCCCTGGGCTGGTCCCGGCTGACGATGTGGTTCGCCGACTTCGGGTTCGAGGCTCCGGCCGACTTCACCGACGTACGGACGATGTCCTTGGTGCGGCGGTCGTAGGTGAGGGTCGTGTCGGTGTAGAGCTTGCCGAACGACGACGCCGAGGTGACCATGCGCGGGTTGCCCGCCGGGTCCGGGACCGTGCACACGTACGCCTGGTGAGTGTGGCCCGTGACCAGCGCGTCGGCCTTGGGCGTGATGCCCTTGGCGATGTCGGTGATCGGCCCGGAGATGCCGTCACCGGCGCCGGAGCTGTCGCGCCTGCGTCTCGCTGACCGTGCCCGCCGAGCCGGCCGGCGGCTCCAGGTTCCCGTGCAGGTCGTTGAAGGACAGCAGCTGTACGTCGACGGTACGGGCCGGCTTGTGGTGGCCGTGCCCATGGCCGCGTTCCTGGGCGCCGGCCGGCATCGCGGCGACGAGCGCGCCGACGGTGGCGAGCCCGGCCGCGGCGGCGAGCATCCGCCGGGACGCACGGTTCTTCTGCGGTGTCGCTGACATCGGTCCCGTTGTGAGTTCAGCGGGAGGTCTGAGAGTGGTGGCGAGTCTGGAGACTGCGTGCCGCAGCCTAGAGTCAACGCGCGTAGCGCGACAGGTGTCCGGGGTTACGAACCGGTTGCCATGCGGTCGGTATCGGGGCAGACTTCCGCGCATCACCGGTATGGCGTACATATCGCCGAGAGCCGCGACCGGCCGATGGCCGAGTACACGCCGGGGGTGCAACCAGGCCCTGGCCGTCAGCACGCACACCGGGCCGCCCGGGCCACATCACGCCTCACCCCCCGTACGCTCGTACACATGACGACTGACGCACCTCTCCCCGCCCCCGGACGCGAGATCCAGACGCTCGAAGTACTCTCCCCCGAACAGGCCGGAGCCGTGTCCGAGCTGCTCGCCGAGGCGGCCCGGTCCGACGGCAGGCAGGCCGTGTCCGAGCAGGGGCGGCTGCAGCTGCGGGGCGGGCGGCGTGAGGGGGTGCGGCATCTGCTGCTCACCAGCGGGCCGACCCTGGTCGGGTATGCGCAGCTGGAGGACACCGACCCCGTCGAGGCGCCGGCCGCCGAGCTGGTCGTGCATCCGGCGTACCGCGGGCAGGGGCACGGGCGGGCGCTGGGTGCGGCGCTGCTCGCCGTGACCGGGAAGCGGCTGCGGGTGTGGGCGCACGGCGGGAAGTCCGCGGCCCGGCATCTCTCGCAGGTCCTCGGCCTCTCCCTCTTCCGCGAACTGCGTCAGCTGCGGCGCCCGCTGAGCCCGCTGGACATCGCGGAGCCGGTGCTGCCGCCCGGCGTCACCGTCCGCACCTTCGTGCCCGGCGAGGACGACGCCGCCTGGCTCGCGGTGAACCGCGCCGCCTTCGCCCACCACCCCGAACAGGGTTCACTGACCCAGCGCGACCTGGACGACCGCAAGGCGGAGCCCTGGTTCGACCCGAAGGGCTTCTTCCTGGCCGAGCGCGGCGGCGAGCTGATCGGCTTCCACTGGACGAAGGTGCACGCCGATGACCAACTCGGCGAGGTGTACGTCGTCGGCATCCGGCCCGACGCGCAGGGCGGCGGGCTCGGCAAGGCGCTCACCGCCATCGGGCTGCGCCACCTGGCCGCCGAGGGGCTGCCGACCGCGATGCTCTACGTCGACGCGGACAACAAGGCGGCCCTGACCGTCTACGAGCGGATGGGCTTCGCGACGCACGAAGTGGACCTGATGTACCGCACGGAGTCCTGAACAGCCACAACTCGCCCGGGGGCGGCGTCGCTTGACGTCGCCCCTTCTCTACGCCACTCTTCCACTACTTAATTAGTGAAAGGGGTGAACATGGCAGAGTCCGCAGCGGTCGAGTACCGCATCGACCGGCGCAGCGGCGTCGCCACGTACCTCCAGATCGTCCAGCAGACCAAACAGGCCCTCCGCCTCGGCCTGCTGGAGCCCGGCGACCGGCTGCCCACCGCACGCGAGGTCGTCGAGGCCACCGCCATCAACCCGAACACCGTGCTCAAGGCCTACCGGGAGCTGGAGCGCGAGGGCCTCGTCGAGGCCCGGCGCGGGCTCGGCACCTTCGTCACGCGGACCCTCGGCGGCGCTGCGGCCGCCGACGACGCGCCGCTGCGCGCCGAGCTCGCCGACTGGGCCCGCCGGGCCCGCGCGGCCGGACTGGAGAAGGACGACGTGAGCGCGCTCTTCACCGCCGTACTGGACAAGACTTTCAAGGGGGATCAGGCCGGATGACAGGCGCTGCGATCGAGGCCGTCGGCCTCGGCATGAAGTACCGGAGCAGAGGCGGGGGCTGGGCGCTGCGCGACTGTTCGTTCCGGCTGCCCACCGGGCGCGTGTGCGCCCTCGTCGGCCCCAATGGTGCGGGCAAGTCCACCCTGCTCGCCCTCGCGGCGGGCTTCCTGCGGCCCGCGGAGGGCACGGTACGAGTGCTGGGCGGGGCGCCCGGGGAGGCAAGGGCCAAGATGGCCTTCGTGGCCCAGGACAAGCCGCTGTACCCGCAGTTGACGGTCGCCGCGACGCTCTGGGCGGGCGCCGAGCTGAACCCCGCCACCTGGGACCAGGACACCGCCGAACGCATCGCCGGGGAGCTCCCGCGCGACGCCGGCGTCCGCAGCCTCTCCGGCGGCCAGCGCACCCGGCTCGCACTGGCCCTCGCCCTCGGCAAGCGGCCCGAACTGCTCCTGCTGGACGAACCGATGGCCGACCTCGACCCCCTCGCCCGCCACCAGCTGATGGGCGCACTGATGGCCGAGGCCGCCGAGCACTCCACCACCATCGTGATGTCCTCGCACATCCTCACCGAGCTGGAGGGCGCCTGCGACTACCTCCTGCTCGTCGACGGCGGCCAGGTCCGCCTCGGCGGCGAGACGGACGACCTCCTCGCCGCGCACGCCCTGCTCACCGGTCCGGTGCGGGACACCGCCCCGCACACCGTCGTCGAGTCCCGCACGGCGGGGCGCCTGCAGACGGCGCTGGTACGGAGGCAGGGTCCCGTGGACGCCACCGTCTGGGAAGCCGCGGAGCCCTCGCTGGAGGAACTGCTGCTGGCGCATCTGCGGTCGCCGCAGGCGCCTGCTCTGCTGACACCGAGCGCCGAGGCCGGCAAGGAGGTGGCTGCCGTATGAGCACGATCGCTCTGCGCGGAACGGCCCGTGTGGTCGTCACCCAGCACCGGCGGGCCCTGCAGATCACGGCCGCACTCCCGGTCCTGGCCCTCGCCGTCCTGGCCGGCGCCTGGCTGTGGACCGACCACGTCGCGGACGCCTTCGCCGCGACGGGCTGCTCGGTCGTGCACACCACGCCCGGCTGCGGCGACACGGTGAATGACTTCCTCGACCGCCAGTTGTGGATGAGGGAGGCCCTCAACTGGTCCGGCCTGCTGATGATGGTCCTGCCCGCGTTCATCGGGATCTTCGTGGCGGGCCCGGTGATCGCCCGTGAGCTGGAGAGCGGCACGTACAAGCTGGCGTGGTCCCAGTCCGTGACACCCGCGCGCTGGCTCGCCGCCAAACTCGCCGTGCCCGCCGTCGTGACCCTGGCCTCCGTCTCCGTACTGTCCGCCGTCTGCGCCTGGGCGCAGACACGGGAGAACGCGATACACCACCCGTCGGAGCGGTACGCCCGTGAGGTCTACGGCTCGATCGGCACCGTCCCCGTCGGCTACGCCCTGTGCATGCTGGCCCTCGGCGCACTCGCCGGGCTGGTGCTGCGGCGCACCGTCGCCGCGATGGTCGTGACCGTGATCGGATACGGCGCGCTGGTGGTGGCCCTGAACACCGTGCGCAACGATCTGTGGCCGACCCTGACGGATACGTTCCGGCCGAGCAGCGACTACCGGTTCCCCGACGGGGCCGCAGATACCGGACAGGGCTGGCTGACCAGCGGCGGCAAACGGCTGCCCGACGATGCGTGCCTGAGCTGGCCCACCGACATCAAGCAGTGCCTGGCCGACAAGGACATCACCCTCCGCTACGTCGACTACCACCCCGCCTCGCATTTCTGGCCGCTCCAGCTCGTCGAAACCGGCATCCTGCTCGCCCTGGCCGCGCTCGCCGTCGCGCTCTCCTTCCGGGTGCTGCGCTGCCACCACGGCTGAGACCGCTTCCACGCACCGTGTCCGGGCCCTTGAAGGGCCCGGACACTGCTCATATGACCGATCCACCCACGGCACACCGCTTCCTGCACGTCATGTCGCCGTTACCAGCCATTCAGAAGGGCTTGCGACCCTCTCAGGATGCAGCAAGCTGTGCCGACCCCCCACAACGGGAGAAATCCCGGTGGAGACCGTGCGAACCACAGGCCCCGTGAGTTCCCCGTGATCTCCGCGCCCTCCGGCGCGCCCTCGGAGCCCTCGACGCGGAAGAATAGGGCCATGAGCCAGCAGCCCAGCTCCGAGGTCCCGGTCCAGCCCACCGTGCAGCCGTCGGTCGGCTCGCTCGCCGCGCACCGGCCGCACGCCCTCGCCTCGTCGGCGTCCAACGGCGCCATACTGTCGACCCGGGCCGACCTCGATCCCGACATCGACGCCGACGTCGACGCGTACGAACCCGACGTCGACGGCAGCGAACTGCCCCACGGCCGCTTCCTGGACCGGGAACGCAGCTGGCTCGCGTTCAACGAACGGGTGCTCGAACTGGCCGAGGACCCGGCGACACCCCTCCTCGAACGCGCCAACTTCCTCGCCATCTTCGCCTCCAACCTGGACGAGTTCTTCATGGTCCGGGTGGCCGGACTGAAGCGCCGTATCGCCACCGGTGTCGCCACCCGCTCCGCCTCCGGACTCCAGCCCCGCGAGGTCCTCGACCTGATCTGGACCCGCTCGCGCGAGCTCATGGCCCGGCACGCCGCCTGCTATCAGCAGGACGTCGCCCCCGCCCTGTCCGAGGAGGGCATCCAGCTGATCCGCTGGCCCGAGCTGACCGAGAAGGAACAGGCCCGCCTGTTCACCTTCTTCCGGCAGCGCGTCTTCCCCGTGCTGACCCCCCTCGCCGTCGACCCGGCGCACCCCTTCCCGTACATCTCGGGTCTCTCGCTCAACCTCGCCGTCGTCGTACGCAACCCGGTCAGCGGCCACCGCCACTTCGCCCGGGTCAAGGTGCCGCCGCTGCTGACCCGCTTCCTGGAGGCGTCGCCGCAGCGGTACGTGCCCATAGAGGACGTCATCGCCGCCCACCTCGAAGAGCTCTTCCCGGGCATGGAGGTCCTCGCCCACCACATGTTCCGGGTCACCAGGAACGAGGACCTGGAGGTCGAGGAGGACGACGCCGAGAACCTCCTCAAGGCCCTGGAGAAGGAGCTCATGCGGCGCCGCTTCGGCCCGCCGGTCCGCCTGGAGGTCGAGGAGTCCATCGACCCGTACGTGCTGGACCTGCTGGTACGCGAGCTGAAGGTGTCCGACGCCGAGGTCTACCCGCTGCCCGGACCGCTCGACCTCACCGGGCTCTTCGGCATAGCGTCCCTGGACCGGCCCGAGCTGAAGTTCCCCAAGTTCATCGCGGGCACCCACCGTGATCTCGCCGAGGTCGAATCCGCCTCCGCGCCCGACATCTTCGCCGCCCTGCGCGAACGCGACGTACTCCTGCACCACCCGTACGACTCGTTCTCCACCTCCGTCCAGGCGTTTCTGGAGCAGGCCGCGGGCGACCCGGACGTCCTGGCCATCAAGCAGACCCTGTACCGGACTTCGGGCGAATCGCCGATCGTGGAAGCGCTCATCGACGCCGCCGAGTCCGGCAAGCAGGTCCTCGTACTCGTCGAGATCAAGGCCCGCTTCGACGAGCAGGCCAACATCAAGTGGGCGCGCAAGCTGGAGGAGTCCGGCTGCCATGTGGTCTACGGGCTCGTCGGCCTCAAGACCCACTGCAAGCTCTCGCTCGTCGTCCGCCAGGAGGGCGACACACTGCGCCGCTACGCCCACGTGGGCACCGGCAACTACCACCCCAAGACCGCCAGGCTGTACGAGGACCTCGGCCTGCTGACCGCCGACCCGCAGGTCGGCGCGGACCTCTCCGACCTCTTCAACCGGCTCTCCGGCTACTCCCGCCGCGAGACCTACCGCCGCCTCCTGGTCGCCCCGAGGTCTCTGCGTGACGGGCTGATCGCCCGTATAGACAAGGAGATCACGCACCAGCGGGCCGGGCACAGCGCCTACGTCCGCATCAAGGTCAACTCGATGGTCGACGAGGCGATCATCGACGCCTGCTACCGGGCCGCCATGGCGGGCGTACCGGTGGACATCTGGGTACGCGGCATCTGCGCGATCCGCCCGGGCGTCCCCGGCCTGTCCGAGAACATCCGGGTCCGCTCGATACTGGGCCGCTTCCTCGAACACTCCCGGATCTTCTCGTTCGGCAACGGCGGCGAACCCGAAGTGTGGTTCGGCAGCGCCGACATGATGCACCGCAACCTCGACCGCCGGATCGAAGCACTGGTCCGGGTCACCGATCCCGCCCACCGCGCCGCACTCAGCCGGCTCCTGGAGACCGGCATGGCCGACACCACCTCCTCCTGGCACCTCGGTTCCGACGGGAACTGGACCCGGCACGCCACGGACGCGGACGGCCAACCGCTGCGGCACGTACAGGAAATGCTCATTGACGCCCGGAGGCGCCGGCGTGCGACGCCATGACCACCAGACGACGCAGGCGGACCTTACGGCAGGGGCGGTGCTCGCGCCCTACCTGCAGGAACAGGCCGCCGAATTCCTGCGCAGCCTGCGCCTGCACCGCGAGAACAGCGCCCCCACGGGCGCCGGAACCCACGCCGCCGAGGCGGCCGCCGGTGCCCTGCGCCGCTCGTCCCGCCGGATCGGCGGCACGCTGCACACCTTCCGGGCGGCGCTGGACGCGGCCTGGGCCGAGCAGCTGCGCACCGAACTGGCCTGGCTGTCGGGCACCCTGGCCCGGGAGCACGCCTACGCGACCCGGCTGAACCGGCTCCTCGAAGCTCTCCACGCCCTGTCCGGCACCTCACTGCCCACCGCCCGCACCGGGCCCGGCTCCGATGCCGGTGACAAGGAGCGCGCCGCCCTCGGCGTCGGCGCGGCCCGCGCCGGGGCGCTGCTCGAACGGCAGCTGACCCTCGCCCGGACCCGCGCCCACTCCGCGGCGCTCCAGGCGCTCGGCTCCTCCCGCTTCCATGCGGTGGCCGACGCCGTCGCGCTGCTCGCCTCCGAGGTGCCGCTCGCCGCGGCGGCCACGGCTCCGGCCGAGGAGATGCTGCACGGGCCCGCCGACCGGGCCGAACAGCAGCTGCTCGGTGCGGTGGCCGCGCTCCCCTCGAACGAGGCGGTCAAGCCGTACAACGAGGCGCAGGACGCGCCCTGGCACCGGACCCGGCTGCTGCTGCGCCTGCACCGGTACGCCCACGAGGTGGTACGGGGCGCCCCCGATCCGGTCCTGGTCGCGCCGGGGCACGCGCTCGATCTGCACCGGGATGCGTCGGAGGCGGCCGCGGCAGCGGCATCGGCGGCCCGCACGCCCCGGATCGCGCCCGCGACCGCGTACGCCCTGGGGGTGCTCCACGCCGATCAGCGGCACGAGGTGGAGGCGGCGCGCAGTGTGTTCCGGGAGAGCTGGCCGTACGCGACCGCGGCGGTGATCGCACCGTGAGGAGCGGGCCTGTGCTCGCCGCGGGGTGCGTGCTGTGGCGCCGGTCGGAGCGCTCCGGCAAGCTGGAGATCTGTCTGGTCCACAGACCCCGTTACGACGACTGGTCGCATCCGAAAGGAAAGCTGAAGCGCGGCGAGTCCGCACTGGACGGCGCCCGGCGCGAGGTCCTTGAGGAGACGGGCCACCACTGCGCACCGGGTGCCCCGCTGCCCACGGTCCGGTACGCCGTGAACGGGCGTCCCAAAGAGGTCGCCTACTGGGCGGCCGAGGCGACCGGTGGCGCCTTCGTACCGAACGCAGAGGTCGACCGGGTGAGCTGGCTCTCCCCGGCAGCGGCCCGTACCCGCCTCACCCGGCCGCACGACCGGGATGTGCTGGACGCCTTGCTCGCCGGCCTGCCGAGCACCTGACCGGGACGGGGATCGAGTCCGTCCGGCATCGAGGACGTAACCCTCGCCCCGGACGGGGCCCCAGAACCGCACCGTACGACACGGTTCACCTCCCGTTCACTCTCCCCCGTAAACGGCTTCACCTGTTCTGCCTAACTTCGGCAGTGCACGGTGCGCGGCGCAACGCCAAAGCACCCACCACATCGCACGCCGTCGTAGAACGAAAAAGACCTCGGCGGCTCCTGGAAGGAACACCCGAAAAGTGAAGCTTCAGCGCAAGAACCGGCTTCGTGCCACCGCGCTCGGTGCCCTCGCCGTCTCCGGCGCCCTGGCCCTCACGGCGTGCGGTTCGGACAACAACAGCGACGGGTCCACCGGCGGCAACGGCGGCAAGTCGAGCGCCGCGTCGAACATCAAGTGCGACGACGCCAAGGGTCAGCTGCTCGCCTCCGGCTCCAGCGCGCAGAAGAACGCCATGGACCTCTGGGTCAAGAACTACATGGCCGGCTGCTCGGGCGTCGAGGTCAACTACAAGTCGTCCTCCTCCGGTGAAGGCATCGTCGCCTTCAACCAGGGCACGGTCGGCTTCGCCGGTTCCGACTCGGCGCTGAAGCCCGAAGAGGTCGCCGCGTCGAAGAAGATCTGCAAGGGCGGCCAGGGCATCAACCTCCCGATGGTCGGCGGCCCGATCGCCATCGGCTACCACCTGGAAGGCGTCGACAGCCTCACGCTGGACGCCCCCACCCTCGCCAAGATCTTCGACGGCAAGATCAAGAAGTGGAACGATCCCGCGATCGCCAAGCTCAACAGCGGCGCGAAGCTCCCGGACAAGGCCATCCAGCCCTTCCACCGCTCCGAGGACTCCGGCACCACGCAGAACCTCGGCAAGTACCTGGGCGCAGCCGCCCCGAGCGACTGGAAGTACGAGGCCGAGAAGAAGTGGCCGGCCCCCGGTGGCCAGGCCGCATCCGGCTCCTCCGGTGTCGCCGCCCAGGTGAAGCAGGTCGACGGCGCGATCGGCTACTTCGAGCTCAGCTACGCCACCTCGCAGTCGATCTCCACCGTCGACATCAACACCGGTGGCTCCGCCCCGGTCAAGGCGACCCCGGAGAACGCCTCCAAGGCCATCGCCGCCGCCAAGATCAAGGGCACCGGCAAGGACCTGGCGCTCGACCTCGACTACACCACCAAGGCCGAGGGTGCGTACCCGATCGTCCTGGTGACGTACGAGGTCGTCTGCGACAAGGGCAACAAGGCCGAGACCCTGCCCACGGTCAAGTCCTTCCTGAACTACACCGCCGGTGACGAGGGCCAGAAGCTCCTCACCGACGCCGGTTACGCGCCGATCCCGACCGAGATCAACGCGAAGGTCCGCGAGACCATCGCCTCCCTCTCGTAACCGAGGCACGCAGCCGGGGCACGCAGCCCGAAGCCACGCAAGCACCACCCAGCAACACCCGTAGCAACGTCAGCAACACCTGGCGGGCCGGTCCGGTGCACCCCTCCGGACCGGCCCGCCACCACCCACCCGGTGCACCCACGCCCGGGGGGGCCCCCTCTCCCCCACACCGACCCGAAAAAACACCGTTTCCCCCCCACCCACAGACAC
>NZ_JBVJWD010000016.1:157051-205665 GCF_055602785.1 Streptomyces sp. NPDC037301 | reverse complement strand
GGAGTTCTCCGGGCGGGCAGTCGGCGATGAAGCAGAAACCCCCACGGCGCGAGCCGTAGGAATCCCCCTCGTTCACGAGGGGGAGGAAGTCAAGAAGCTGTCTCCGGCGCTCGGCGCTCGGGGAAGGCTTCGCCAGCCCGGACACCGTCGCGGGCGTCGTCGCGATGCTCGGATCGCAGGACGGGGCGTTCATCACGGGCACGGAGATCCGGATCGACGGCGGAACCCACTTCTGACGGGGGCAGGGCCCAGGGCGCGTTCAGCCGGAGCCGAACCGCTCCCAGAGCAGGGGGAAACGTTCGGCCAGCGCCGCGTCGTCCTCGAAACTGACGGGGGCGCCCTCCGGCTCGGAGGTCTGGGGCGGCAGCCCGAGGTCCGGGGTGACCACGCCGGTGAGCTGTTCGTACGCCTCGTCGGCGGCATAGCCGAGATCCTCGGCGTCCCCGTCGATCTCCTCGTCGAAGTCGTCGAGGAGATCGGCGAGGCTGTCCGGATCGTGCAGAGCGCCCTCGAAGATCTCCCGGCCCTGCCCGATCAGCCAGCAGCGGAAGAAGTCGAAGGCGTCGTCGCTCGCGCCGCCGAGCAGTACGGCGGCGGCGCCCCACAGCTCCCAGCGGTAGGCGCGGTTGTAACGGGCCTCGAAGTGCCTGGCGAAATCCAGCACGGCTTCGGGATCGAGCCGCACCAGCCGTTCGACGAGCAGATCGGCCTGGTCCTCGGGGTCGCCCTCGGCGGCCTCGCGGGTGCTGTCGATGATCTCCCAGAACTCCGTCTCGTCCATCACGGGACAAGCATCGGCCTTGACGGCGGGCGACGCACGCGGACGCGGCGAAAAGAAGCCTTCAGCTATAGAGGTCGCGCAGGCGTTCGGTGGCTGCGGTGAAACGCGCCCGCAGCGCGGCCGGTTCGATGACCTCCAACTCCGGCCCCAGGGCCATCAGTTGGCTGTATGCGACATCGAGGGACTCGACCGGCAGGGTGACGGTGAGCTGTCCCTGTGCGTCGGGCGGGCCGGCCGCGTCCAGCGCGTCGTGGACCGCCGAACGGTCCATCGTGTACGGCAGTCGGCGTACACCGTCCTCCGTCACCCGTACCGTCACCTCGGTACGCAGCAGCGAACGGGCGAACTGGGCGGCCCGCTCGTCCCAGAAGCCAGGAAGATCGAACTGCTCGTCGCGTTCGAACCGTTCGTCCGACACCGCGACGGCCGAGAACCGGTCGATCCGGTACACCCGGAAGTCGTCCGCCACACGGGCGCAGAGATACCAGACCCCGGCCTTCAGGACGAGTCCGTGTGGGGCCAGCTCCCGCTCCACCTCGTCGTCCCGGCCGCTGCGGCGGTAGCGGGCGTGGACGATCCGGTCGTCCCAGACCGCCTCCGCGACGGCGGGCAGCAGTTCGGGGGTGACCGGCTCCTGGTACCAGCCGGGAGCATCCAGGTGGAAGCGCTGGGCGGCGCTGTCCGAGGCGTCGCGCAGGGACGGCAGCAGGGCCGCAGACACCTTTAGCCTGGCGGCGGACGCGGCGTCCTCCAGGCCCATCTCGCGCAGGGCGGACGGCAGCCCGGAGAGAAAGAGCGCCTCGGCCTCGTTACGGGCGAGTCCGGTGAGGCGCGTGCGGTACCCGCCGACCAGCCGGTAGCCCCCGGCCCGGCCCCGGTCCGCGTACACCGGGACGCCCGCTTCGGAGAGTGCCTGCGCGTCCCGGGTGACGGTCCGTTCGGACACCTCGAGCTCCTGGGCGAGCTCGGCGGCGGTCATGGCGGGGCGGGACTGCAGGAGCAGCACCATTTTGATGAGACGGGCAGCACGCATGCGGCCATTGTGGCCGCAGTGTGCGGGCTGTGGCCCGCAGGCCCGGGGGTGGCCTCGATCGCCGGCCGGGCTCAAAAGATGTCCTCGGTCGCCGGACGAGCTTGATTTTCAAGCCCGTCCGGCGATCGAGGACAGAGCCTCCGCCCGACCGGGGGCGAGGCGGCAGCCGGGCGTACCCGGCCGCCTTCACGCGTCAGAGCCCGTACCGCTCCCGGGCCTCCTTGACCGCGGACGCGGTCACCTCGCCGCGGCGGGCCAGCTGGGCCAGGGCCGCGACGGTGATCGACTGGGCGTCGACACCGAAGTGGCGGCGGGCCGCATCACGGGTGTCGGAGAGCCCGAAGCCGTCCGTGCCGAGCGAGGACCAGTCCTGCTCCACCCACTGGCTGATCTGGTCCGGGACCTGCCGCATCCAGTCGCTGACCGCGAGGACCGGACCCGGTGCGCCTTCCAGCGCCCGGGTCACGTACGGCACCCGCTGCTCACCGTGGAGCAGCGCCTCGTCGCACTCCAGCGCCTCGCGGCGCAGCTCACCCCAGGACGTGGCGGACCAGACGTCGGCCGTGACGCCCCAGTCCGCGGCGAGCAGCTCCTGGGCCTCCAGGGCCCAGTGGATCGCCGTGCCGGAGGCCAGCAGCTGCAGGCGCGGCGCGTCCGCCGAGGCGGGCGTGCCCTCCTTGAAGCGGTAGAGACCCTTGACGATGCCGTCCTCGACGCCTTCCGGCATCGCGGGCTGCGGCTTCGGCTCGTTGTAGACCGTCAGGTAGTAGAAGACGTTCTCGGCCTCGGGGCCGTACATCCGGCGCAGACCGTCCTTGACGATCACTGCGATCTCGTACGCGAACGCCGGGTCGTAGTTGAGCGACGCGGGGTTCGTGGACGCGATCAGGTGCGAGTGGCCGTCCGCGTGCTGGAGGCCCTCGCCGGTGAGCGTCGTCCGGCCGGCCGTGGCGCCGACGATGAAGCCCTTGCCGAGCTGGTCGGCGAGCTGCCACATCTGGTCGCCGGTCCGCTGCCAGCCGAACATCGAGTAGAAGATGTAGAAGGGGATCATCGTCTCGCCATGCGTCGCGTACGACGTGGCGGCGGCGATGAAGTCGGCCATGGCCCCGGCCTCGGTGATCCCCTCGTTGAGGATCTGGCCGTCCTTGGCCTCCTTGTAGTACATCAGCTGGTCGCGGTCGACCGGCTCGTACGTCTGGCCCAGCGGGGAGTAGATGCCGGCCGAGGGGAACAGCGACTCCATACCGAAGGTACGGGCCTCGTCGGGGACGATCGGAACCCAGCGCCTGCCGGTCTCCTTGTCCCGCATCAGATCCTTGGCCAGGCGGACGAAGGCCATGGTGGTGGCCATCTCCTGCTTGCCGGAACCCTTCTTCAGCGCGGCGAACGCCCGCTCCTCCGGCTCGGGCAGCGCCACCGCGTGCACCCGGCGGGCCGGGGCGGGGCCGCCGAGGGCGGCGCGGCGCTCCTGGAGGTAACGGACCTCGGGCGAGTCGGCGCCGGGGTGGCCGTAGGGCACCAGCCCGTCCGCGAAGGCGCTGTCTGGGATCGGGAGTCCGAGCAGCTCGCGCATGTCCTTGAACTCGTCGACGGACAGCTTCTTCATCTGGTGGTTGGCGTTCTTGGACTCGAAGCCCTTGCCGAGCGTGTAGCCCTTCACCGTCTGAGCGAGGATCACGGTCGGCGCGCCCTTGTGCTCAAGAGCCGCGCGGTAGGCCGCGTAGACCTTGCGGGCTTCGTGGCCGCCGCGGGAGGTGTAGAAGCACTCGGCGATCTTCGCGTCGGTGAGCAGCTTCGCCAGTTCGGCGAGCGCCGGCTCGGCGCCGAAGAAGTGCTCGCGGATGTACGCGACGTCGCGGGTGGCGTACGTCTGGAACTGGGCGTCCGGGACCTCCCGGAGCCGACGGACCAGCGCGCCCGTGGTGTCCAGCTGGAACAGCTCGTCCCAGGCGTTGCCCCAGAGCGTCTTGACGACGTTCCAGCCGGCCCCGCGGAACGCGCCCTCCAGCTCCTGGACCACCCGGAAGTTGGCGCGGACCGGGCCGTCCAGGCGCTGCAGGTTGCAGTTGATGACGAACGTCAGGTTGTCGAGCTGTTCACGCGCCGCGAGGGCGAGGGCCGCGGTCGACTCGGGCTCGTCCATCTCGCCGTCGCCCAGGAAGGCCCAGACGTGCGAATTCGACGTGTCCTTGATGTTGCGGTTGGTCAGATAGCGGTTGAAGCGCGCCTGGTAGATGGCCGCGAGCGGGCCGAGGCCCATCGACACGGTGGGGAACTCCCACAGCCAGGGCAGCCGCCGCGGGTGCGGGTAGGACGGCAGACCGTCGCCGCCCGCCTCCTGGCGGAAGTTGTCGAGCTGCTGCTCGCTGAGCCGGCCGTCGAGGAAGGCGCGGGCGTAGATGCCGGGGGAGGCGTGGCCCTGGATGTAGAGCTGGTCGCCGGAGCCGTCCCCCTCCTTGCCGCGGAAGAAGTGGTTGAAGCCGGTCTCGTACAGCCAGGCGGCCGAGGCGAAGGTGGCGATGTGGCCGCCGACGCCGTGCCGGGCGCCGCGGGTGACCATCGCGGCCGCGTTCCAGCGGTTCCAGGCGGTGATCTTGGACTCCATCTCCAGGTCGCCGTCGAACGCGGGCTCGGCGGCGGTCGGGATGGAGTTGACGTAATCGGTCTCCAGCAGCTTGGGCAGCGCGAGACCGGCGCCCTCGGCGTGCTGGAGCGAGCGGCGCATCAGGTACGCGGCGCGGTGCGGGCCCGCGGCCTTGGTGACGGCATCCAGGGAGGCCGCCCATTCGGCGGTCTCCTCGGGGTCACGGTCCGGGAGCTGGTCGAGCTCGCTCGGAAGCTTTCCTACGGGGTCGGTCATGATCGCCGCCTTCCGGAGTGGAGGGGGGTGGAGAAAGGCCCTGACTGGCAGGACAGGGCGATGGGGCCGGTGGGCCCGCGGAGTGAACTGTAAGTCGCCGATCGATGATCGATCAAAGGATGAACGGAAAAACTTCTCGATATGAAGAAATTGGCATTCGGTGCCGTGAAACGGGGCACGGAGTGACGGGATTTAATGCACAAAAGGGGCGCTCGCCTGCACGGGCGAGCGTCCCTCACGACAGATGCGTACGCCCCTCAGGCGCGCGGTGCGCAGCCGAGCACATGCGCCTTGACCAGCACACCGATGTCCGGGTCCTTCCGCAGGAACGCCTCGATGAGTGCCTCGTGCTCCTCCGCGTACGACTTCTGGACCGTGCCCAGCCACCGGATCGACAGGGCGGTGAACACCTCGATGCCCAGCCCCTCCCAGGTGTGCAGCAGCACGGCGTTCCCGGCGGCCCGCACCATCTCGCGGTGGAACCCCACGGTGTGCCGCACCTGCGCCTCACCGTCGGCCAGCCGGTCCGCCTCGTAGAGCGCCGTCACATGCGGCGCGAGGCGCGAGCAGTCCTCGCCGAGGACCGGAGCCGCCAGCTCGGCCGCGATCTGCTCCAGACCGGCCCGTACCGGATAGCTCTCCTCCAGATCGGCCGCGGTGAGATTGCGGACCCGTACGCCCTTGTTGGGGGCCGACTCGATCAGCCGGAGCGTCTCCAGCTCCCGCAGCGCCTCGCGCACGGGCGTCTGGCTGACCTCCAGCTCGGTGGCGATCCGGCGCTCCACGATCCGCTCGCCCGGTTTCCATCGCCCGCTGACGATCCCGTCCACGATGTGCTCGCGGATCTGTTCGCGCAGCGAGTGGACGACGGGCGGGGTCATGAGGGGCTCCTTCGGGGCAAACCGGTGCTGTCTGCGCCATCACGGCTGCCGGGGCGACCGGTGGTGTCTAGACAATACGGCGGCGCCCCCGCCCGGAAGTGATCCGGACGGGGGCGCCGCTGGTGAGGCTGGTTACAACCGTGGTGCTCAGAGGCCGAGCTCGACCTCGAACTCACCGGCCTCCAGGATCGCCTTGACCGCGGTCAGGTAACGGGCGGCGTCCGCGCCGTCCACCAGACGGTGGTCGTAGGAGAGCGAGAGGTACGTCATGTCCCGCACCGCGATCGTCTCGCCGAGGTCCGGGTGGTTGATGACCACCGGGCGGCGGACCGTGGCACCGATGCCCAGGATGGCTGCCTGGTTCGGGGGCACGATGACGGTGTCGAACAGCGCACCGCGCGAGCCGGTGTTGCTGATGGTGAAGGTGGCGCCGGACATGTCGTCCGGCGTCAGGCCGCCACCGCGGGCCTTCCCGGCCAGCTCGGCGGTCTTCTTCGAGATGCCGGCGATGTTCAGGTCGCCCGCGCCCTTGATGACCGGGGTCATCAGCCCCTTCTCGGCGTCCACGGCGATGCCGATGTTCTCCGAGTCGAAGTACGTGATGGTGCCCTCGTCCTCGTTGATCCGGGCGTTGATGACCGGGTGGGCCTTCAGCGCCTGGGCCGCCGCCTTCACGAAGAACGGCATCGGGGACAGCTTGACGCCCTCACGGGTGGCGAACGCGGCCTTCGCCTGGTTGCGCAGCTTCATCAGCTTCGTGATGTCGACCTCGACGACCGAGGTCAGCTGGGCCTGCGAGTGCAGCGCCTTCATCATGTTGTCGCCGATGACCTTGCGCATGCGGGTCATCTTGACCGTCTGACCGCGCAGCGGGGAGGCCTCCAGCTTCGGCGCCTTCGAGGCTGCATGGCCTCCGGCAGTCACAGCAGCGGCGGCGGCCGGAGCCGGGGCAGCGGCGGCGGCCCTGGCGGCCTCCGCGGCGGCGACGACGTCCTGCTTGCGGATACGGCCACCGACGCCGGTGCCCTTGACCGCGCCCAGGTCGACGCCGTTCTCGGCGGCGAGCTTGCGGACCAGCGGCGTGACGTACGCGCCGTCGTCACCGGAGGTCGCGGCCGGGGTGACCGGAGCCGGAGCGGCGACCGGCGCCGGAGCGGCCGGGGCGGCCGGGGCGACCGGCGCCGGAGCGGCCGGGGCCACCGGTGCCGGAGCGGCGACCGGAGCGGCGGGCGCCACCGGGGCCGGTGCCGGTGCGGGGGCAGCGGCGGCCGGGGCGGCGACGGGCGGGGCCGGGGCGGCGACGGGCGCCGGAGCGGCCGGGGCCGGGGCAGCCACCGGAGCGGCACCGGCGGCACCGATGACGGCGAGCTTGGCGCCGACCTCGGCGGTCTCGTCCTCGGCGACGACGATCTCCAGCAGCACACCGGAAACCGGGGCCGGGATCTCGGTGTCGACCTTGTCCGTGGAGACCTCGAGGAGGGGCTCGTCCTCCGTGACCTCCTCGCCGACCTCCTTCAGCCAGCGGGTGACGGTGCCCTCGGTGACGCTCTCGCCGAGCGCCGGGAGGGTGACATCGGTACCGGCGGCGCCACCGGCCGGTGCGGCCGCGGCCGGAGCCTCGGCCACGGGGGCCGGAGCAGCGGCAGCGGGGGCCTCGGCGACCGGCGCCGGGGCCGGGACGGCCACGGGCTCGGCGGCCGGGGCCGCAGCGGGCGCACCCGTGCCGTCGTCGATGACGGCCAGCTCGGCGCCGACCTCGACGGTCTCGTCCTCGGCGACCTTGATGGCGGCGAGGATGCCGGCCGCGGGGGCCGGGATCTCGGTGTCGACCTTGTCGGTCGAAACCTCGAGCAACGGCTCGTCGGCCTCGACGCGCTCGCCCTCGGCCTTCAGCCAGCGGGTGACAGTGCCCTCGGTGACGCTCTCGCCGAGCGCCGGAAGGGTTACGGAAACCGACATGGTTTCAGTTGCTCCTTACGAAAGTGCGGAAGTAGGTCGGTCGTCGCGCCCGGTCGACTGATCAGTCGTGGGAGTGCAGGGGCTTGCCGGCCAGGGCCAGGTGGGCCTCGCCGAGCGCCTCGCTCTGGGTCGGGTGGGCGTGGATGAGCTGCGCGACCTCGGCCGGCAGCGCCTCCCAGTTGTAGATCAGCTGGGCCTCGCCGACCTGCTCGCCCATACGGTCACCGACCATGTGGACGCCGACCACGGCACCGTCCTTGACCTGGACGAGCTTGATCTCGCCCGCGGTCTTGAGGATCTTGCTCTTGCCGTTGCCCGCGAGGTTGTACTTCAGGGCGACGACCTTGTCCGCGCCGTAGAGCTCCTTGGCCTTGGCCTCGGTGATGCCCACGGAGGCGACCTCGGGGTGGCAGTACGTCACCCGCGGGACACCGTCGTAGTCGATCGGAACGGTCTTCAGACCGGCCAGCCGCTCCGCCACCAGGATGCCCTCGGCGAAGCCGACGTGCGCGAGCTGGAGCGTCGGGGCCAGGTCACCCACGGCCGAGATGGTGGGCACGTTGGTCTGCATGTACTCGTCGACGAGGACGTAGCCGCGGTCCATCGCGACGCCGGCCTCCTCGTAGCCCAGGCCCTGCGACACCGGGCCGCGGCCGATGGCGACCAGCAGCACCTCGGCCTCGAAGGTCTTGCCGTCGGCGAGGGTCACGCGGACGCCGTCCTGCGTGTACTCGGCGCTCTGGAAGAACGTACCGAGGTTGAACTTGATGCCGCGCTTGCGGAAGGCGCGCTCAAGAAGCTTCGAGCTGTTCTCGTCCTCGACCGGGACGAGGTGCTTCAGGCCCTCGATGATCGTGACGTCGGTGCCGAAGGACGTCCACGCCGAGGCGAACTCGACGCCGATGACGCCGCCGCCCAGCACGATCGCGGACTTCGGGACACGGTCCAGCTTCAGCGCGTGGTCCGAGGAGATGATGCGGTTGCCGTCGATCTCCAGGCCGGGCAGCGACTTCGGCACGGAGCCGGTCGCGAGCAGCACGTGGCGGCCCTGGACGCGCTGGCCGTTCACATCCACCGAGGTGGGGGAGGAGAGCCGTCCCTCACCCTCGATGTAGGTGACCTTGCGCGAGGCGATGAGACCCTGCAGACCCTTGTACAGGCCCGAGATCACGTCGTCCTTGTACTTGTGGACGGCCTTGATGTCGATACCCTCGAAGGTGGCCTTGACACCGAACTGGTCGGCCTCGCGCGCCTGGTCGGCGATCTCGCCAGCGTGCAGCAGGGCCTTCGTGGGGATGCAGCCGTTGTGCAGGCAGGTACCGCCGACCTTGCCCTTCTCGATCAGAGCGACGTCCAGGCCCAGCTGCGCTCCGCGCAGGGCCGCGGCGTAACCGCCGCTACCACCGCCGAGGATCACTAGGTCGAAAACGGTGCTGGCGTCGTTCGCCACGTCACGTCCTCCATGCATGTGCGCCGTACGCCGGGCCCCGTCGCTGGGGTATGACCGGCCGGTCGGCTGGTGTTCGGCCGCTTTTGTTATTCGGCCCTGTGGTGGGGGCCCTGTCCTGCCGAGAACCCATCTTCGCACTTGTTGACGGTGGGCGGGACGCGGGGCCCGGGTCTGAGACGGATGATCATTCGTCTCGGGCGGTTACCGCTGCGTAGAAATAAAAAGAATAGGCGCGCAGCGCGGCCTTGGAGGGTGGTGGGAGACGGGAGGGCCTACTGATTTCGTTGAGAGCGAAACCTGTCGGATCCGTGCCGCGATGCCACCGGGGGAACACATACGGCCCCGGACGTATGCCCGGGGCCGTATGTCGGCTGCGACCTCAGCCGAGGTCTCCGGCGGCGGTGCGCTCCGCGAGCTTCACCAGCGTGCGGACGGCGGAACCGGTGCCGCCCTTCGGCGTGTAGCCGTACGGCGCGCCCTCGTGGAAGGCCGGGCCCGCGATGTCCAGGTGCGCCCAGGCGATGCCCTCGCCCACGAACTCCTGCAGGAACAGACCGGCCACCAGGCCGCCGCCCATCCGCTCGCCCATGTTGGCGATGTCGGCGGTCGGGGAGTCCATGCCCTTGCGCAGGTCGGCGGGGAGCGGCATCGGCCAGGAGGCCTCGCCGACCTCCTCGGCGATCTCGTGGATGGAGGTACGGAAGGCGTCGTCGTTCGCCATGATGCCGAAGGTGCGGTTGCCCAGCGCCAGCATCATCGCGCCGGTCAGGGTCGCCACGTCGACGATCGCGTCCGGGTTCTCCTCGGAGGCGCGGGTCAGCGCGTCGGCGAGGACGAGCCGGCCCTCGGCGTCCGTGTTGAGGACCTCGACGGTCTTGCCGCTGTACATGCGCAGCACGTCACCGGGGCGGGTGGCGTTGCCGGACGGCATGTTCTCCGCGAGCGCCAGCCAGCCGGTGACGTTGACCTGGAGGCCGAGACGGGCGGCCGCGACGACGGTTGCGAACACGGCGGCGGCGCCGCTCATGTCGCACTTCATCGTCTCGTTGTGGCCGGCCGGCTTCAGCGAGATGCCGCCCGAGTCGTAGGTGATGCCCTTGCCGACCAGGGCCAGGGTCTTCTCCGCCTTCGGGTGCGTGTAGGCGAGCTTCACCAGACGCGGGCCGTGGGTCGAGCCCTGGCCGACGCCCAGCAGACCGCCGAAGCCGCCCTTGACGAGCGCCTTCTCGTCGAGGACCTGCACCTTGATGCCGTGCTCCTTGCCGGCGGCGGTGGCCACGGCGGCGAAGGACTCGGGGTACAGGTCGTTCGGCGGGGTGTTGATCAGGTCGCGGGCGCGGTTGATCTCCTCGACGACCGCGACGGCACGCTCGGCGGCCGCCTTGAACGCCTTGTCGCGCGCCTTGGCGCCGAGCAGGGCGACCTCGCCGAGCGGCAGCTTCGGGCCGTTGCCGTTCTTCTTGCCCTTGGGCGCCAGCTTGTTCTCGCCGCCCTGGTACGCGGTGAAGGCGTACGCACCGAGGAGCGCGCCCTCGGCGATCGCCTCGGCGTCCTCAACGGACTCGATGGGCAGCGCGAAGCCGGCCTTCTTCGAACCGCTCAGGGCACGGGCGGCCGAGCCTGCGGCCCGGCGCAGCGCCTCGGCGTCGTACGCCGCGTCCTTCTCCGGGACGGAGCCGAGTCCGGCCGCGATGACGACCGGGACCTTGAGGCCGGCGGGCGCGGGGAGCTTGGTCACCTCGCCCTCGGCACCTGTGGCGCCCAGGGCCTCCAGGACGGTGGCGAGCTTTCCGTCGAACGCCTTGTCCACGGCCTCGGCGCCCGGTGCGAGGACCAGGTCCCCGGACTTGGATCCAGCGCCCTTGGCGACGCCGACGACGAGTGCGTCGGCGCGCAGCGTCGCCGCACCGGCAGTGCTGAGAGTGAGAGCAGTCACGGTGGTGAAATCTCGCTTCCGTTGAGTTCGTTGTCGGTCGAGGGGTGGGCCGACCGTGCCCGGCGCATCGTAGACGCCGCCGCAATGTGCCAGGAATGAGCCTACGCGCGCCTTTGCTGCGGGATCACGTCGGCGGGCCGTCGGCGGACCGTGGTGGCGTCGATGCCCCGGTTTCGGGCGGCCGGGGCCGGGCCGTGCGGCTGGAACGGGCCGTGGAAGTAGGGTCGTTGGTGGTGCCGGACCGACGGGGGAGAGCCATGCGCGCCTGTGGAGCTGCACGCGTGATCCGGCCGGGACCGGCGCTGCCGGTCGCCGTACTGATTCTGCTGGCCCTGCTGGCCGGCTGCACCTCGGCACCGGAACCCGCGGGCACGGGCCGTTGGCGGCCGGAGCCGGGCACCGGCTGGCAGTGGCAGCTCTCCGGCCGGCTGGACCCCGCGGTGGACGTCCCGGTGTACGACATCGACGGCTTCGAGCACAAGGCTTCGGCCGTCACCGACCTGCACCGCCGGGGCCGCAAGGTGATCTGCTACCTCTCCACCGGAGCCTGGGAGGAGTTCCGCCCGGACGCCGGGAAGTTCCCCGCCTCGGTACGGGGAAAGGGCAACGGCTGGGCGGGGGAGCGGTGGCTCGACATCCGCCGCACGGACGTCCTGGAGCCGCTGATGGAGGCGCGGATCGCGATGTGCGCGAAGAAGGGTTTCGACGCGGTGGAGCCCGACAACATGGACGGCTACCGGAACCGCACGGGCTTCCCGCTGACCGCCGCCGACCAGTTGCGCTACAACCGGCTCATCGCCCGTATCGCCCACCGCCATGGACTCGCCGTCGGTCTGAAGAACGACCTCGGCCAGATCCCCGAGCTGGAGCCGGACTTCGACTTCGCGGTCAATGAGCAGTGCGCGCAGTACGGGGAGTGCGATGCCCTCACACCGTTCGTGAAGGCGGGCAAGGCCGTCTTCCATGTGGAGTACGAGCTGCCGGTCGCCCGGTTCTGCGCCGGGTCGAAGCGGCTCGGGCTCAGTTCGCTGCGGAAGAGGTACGAGCTGGGTGTGTGGCGCCAGGAGTGCCCGAAGGCCCGCCCCTAGGGTCTTTCGTTTGGATCAGGCCGGATCAGGGAGCGGGGTCTGGTGCTGTGGATCGCAAGGCGGAGGAGGGAGGCATGGCGGAGGCATGCCGACCGACGACAACGCGGCGAGGCGCAGTTCCAGGGCCCGCGAGCCCGGCATGATCCAAACGAGAGGCCCTAACCGAGTGCCAGGACCACCAGGGCCGCCGTCGCCGCCGTCTCCGCCAGTGCGCCGAAGACATCGCCGGTCACCCCGCCGAAGCGCCGTACACAGTGCCGCAGCAGGAGTTGGGCGACGCCGAGGGCGGCCGGCGCGGCGAGGACATGGTGCAGCGCCCCGTACCCGCCGAGGAGCGCACCGGCACCCGCACAGGCCGCGACCGTGACGACCCCGACCGCCACCGCGGCCCGGACTGTGACCGTTCCCGCCACCGTCGCACCCAGCCCTTCCGGACGGGCCGCCGGTACGCCCTGACGGGAAGCCAGGGTGAGCGCCAGCCGGGCGGTGACCGCGGCGACGGCCGCCGCCACCGCGCCGTGCGCCCAGCCCTGCCCGTAGAGCTGGTAGAGGACCGCGACCTGGGTCAGCAGCACGAACAGCAGGGTGATCACACCGAATGGGCCGATGTCCGACTGCTTCATGATCCGCAGGGCAGCGTCGGCGGGCTTGCCGCTGCCCAGGCCGTCGGCGGTGTCCGCGAGACCGTCCAGATGCAGACCCCGGGTCAGCACCGCCGGCACGGCGGCGGAGGCGACCGCGGCGAGCAGCGGACCGGAGCCGAGCAGCAGCAACAGACAGCCGGGCACCGCCGCGAGCAGCCCCACGACGAGGCCGGCCAGCGGTGCGCACAGCATCCCGGCGCGGGCGGTATCGCGGTCCCAGCGGGTGACGCGGACGGGGAGCACGGTCAGGGTGCCGAAGGCGAAACGCAGGCCATGGATGTTCAGGGAGGTCACGGCGCGCAGGCTAATCGCTGTGACCGGCCGATAGATTGTGCATAACGCGACGGATAATGGCAAAAGCGACTTATCGGGAGTGGGTGGCATGGGTCACTGGTTCGATCAGAACATCGTCGAGCCGGGGAAGCTGCCGCTGCTCCTCGCCCTGGCCGCCTTCGTGCTCACCTTCGCCGTCACCCGGGTCATCACCCGGATGATCAGGGCGGGGAAGGGGCCGTTCCGCAACATCACGCCCGGCGGTGTGCATGTCCACCATGTGGTGCCCGGTGTGGTGTTGAGCGTCATCGGCGGCTTCGGGGCGGTGGCCAGCGGACGCCACGGCGTCACGGCGGGGATCTGTGCGGTGATCTTCGGCATGGGCGCGGGGCTCGTACTGGACGAGTTCGCCCTGATCCTCCACCTCGACGACGTGTACTGGACCGAGGAGGGCCGCCGGAGCGTGGAGGTCGTGGTCCTCACCGCGGCGCTGGTGCTGCTGGTCCTGGCCGGGTTCTCGCCGCTCGGCGTGAACGAGCTGAGCAGCGACGAGCAGCAGGGCAGGCTCGGCGTCGTCCTGACCCTGGCCGTCAACTTCTGCTTCGTGCTGATCTCCCTGTTCAAGGGCAAGGCGCGGCTCGCGGTCGTCGGCACCCTCGTCCCGTTCGTCGCGCTGATCGGGGCGATCCGGCTGGCCCGGCCGACCTCGATGTGGGCGAGGCGCTTCTACCGCAACCGCCACCGCGCCCGCGCCCGGGCGGTGCTGCGGGCCTACCACCACGATGTGCGCTGGGTGGGCCCGCGCCGCAGATTTCAGGACCTGATCGGCGGCGCGCCGGACCGGGTTCCGGCCCCCGGGCGCAAATCCTGAGCCCCGCGCCGCAGGGACCGGCGCCGGTCCCTGCGGAGCATGACAGCGCACAGCACGAGGACCGCGGCGATCGCGGCCAGATGCTCCTTGCCCGCCAGATTGTTCTTGAAGATCATCTCGGCCACCATCGCCGCGATCACCAGTGCCCCGGTGAACCAGGCCCGGTAGACGTAACACACGTAGACGGCCAGCCCGACCACCGCCGCCGACGGGCCGGTGTCGATGATCCGGGCATCGGACGCGGGCAGCCCGAACAGCCCTTCGGGGTCGATCGAGACACCGATCCGCGCGTACATCGTTCCGGCCAGCGTCGCGACGTACGCGATCAGCAGCGTGCGCCACCGGCCCAGACAGATCTCGGCGGTCCCGAACACCAGCAGGATCTGCGCCAGCGCCCCCCACACCGGCAGGTCCAGCGCCGGGACGAACAGCGACAACGGGGTACGCAGCAGGGCTTCCCACAGCGGATCCTCGGCCCGCACCGCCCCGAGCTCGCACACCGGCCCGGCGCCCCACGACTGGTTCTGCACCGCATGGAGCAGCGCCGTCAGACAGACCGAAGCCAGCGCCATCGGGACAGCCCCCAGCCGGGAGGCGGCGAGCCCTGCGCGCACGGCCCCCGCGAGCGGACCCCACTCGCGGCGAGCCGCCCGGCCCAGCGCGCGTACGGGGCTCATCCACCGGCCCCGAGATGCGAGCGGTGCATCCACTTGGGCAGACCGGGTGCCTCCAGGAACCCTTCGGCGCGGCCCGCGGCGAGGCCGATGCGCAGGAGGTCGGAGCTCTTCTCGAAGAGCATGAAGCGTGGCTCCCAGATCGGTCGGTACTTGGCGTTGGCGCGGTAGAGCGACTCGATCTGCCACCAGCGCGAGAAGAAGCTGAGCATGGAGCGCCACAGCCTCAGCACCGGTCCGGCGCCGAGCCGTGAACCCCGCTCGAAGACGGACCGGAACATCGCGAAGTTCAGTGAGACCTGGGTGATCCCGATCTCTTCGGCACGCTGCAGGAGTTCGATGACCATGAACTCCATCAGACCGTTCTCGGCGTCCCGGTCACGGCGCATCAGGTCCAGCGAGAGGCCGTTCGGTCCCCATGGCACAAAGCTCAGTACGGCGCGCAACTCGCCGGGCTCGCCGCCCTCTTCGGTGGGCGAGTTGCGGCATTCGAGCATCACGCACTGCCCGTCTGCCGGATCGCCGAGCCGGCCCAGCGCCATCGAGAAGCCGCGTTCGGTCGCCCCGTCGCGCCAGTCGTCGGCGCGCCGCACCAGTTCGGCCATCTCGTCGTCGGGGATGTCGGCGTGCCGGCGCACGGTCACTTCGTACCCGGCGCGCCTGATCCGGTTGTACGCCTGGCGGACGGTCCGCATCGCGCGTCCTTCCAGGGTGAACTCGGCGGTCTCCACGATCGCTTCGTCGCCCAGCTCCAGGGCGTCGAGGCCGTGCCGCGCGTAGACGGTGCCGCCCTCCTCGCTCACGCCCATCACCGCCGGGATCCAGCCGTGCTCGCGGGCCTCGGCCAGCCATGGCTCGATCGCTCCGGGCCAGGCCTCCAGGTCGCCGATGGGATCACCGGAGGCGAGCGAGACCCCGCCGACCACCCGGTAGGCGACGGCGGCCTTCCCGGTCGGCGACCAGATGACGCTCTTCTCCCGGCGCAGCGCGAAGTAGCCGAGCGAGTCGCGGTCGCCGTGCTTGTCGAGCAGCGCCCGCAGCCGGGCCTCGTCCTCGGGGGTGATCGGGTCGACGGCCCGGCGGGCCCGGAACGCCGCGTACACGACGGCGATCAGCAGCAGCGTGGAGAGGATGTTGATGGTGACATTGACCCAGCCAGGTGTGGTGATTCCGGGGAAATCGACATCGTTGGCGGCGACCGAGACCAGCCGCAGGGCGCCGTAGCGCCAGCGGTCCAGGAAGGACGAGCGGTAGTCGTCGCGCGCGGTGTTGGTGAGGGTGACCAGGCCCGCGGCGATCAGCGAGGTGACCAGCAGCCCGCCGACCGCGACGACGGCGGCCAGCTTCGGATTGGACCGGTCACCCTTCGCGTAGAACTCGCGCCGCCCGAGTACGAGCGCCAGGACGAAAGCGGCCGTCAGCGTCAGCGAGATCCAGTTCTGCGGGTACTGCCGGACCTCCGGGAACGGAATCACCAGGGCGAAGAGCAGCAGCAGAAGACTGCTCACCGCCATGTTCACGATCCACGCGGCTCGCTTGCGGCGGCGCATGGTGACCGCGAGGAAGAGCGCGACCACCCCGGAGGAGAAGCCCGCGGTGAGCAGGTACGGGGTGAAGTAGTTCGCGGTGTTGTGCCGGCGCAGATCGTTGCCGAGAGTGACCCAGACGGCGCTCAGGAAATTGATGAACGACACGACGCGCAGATACCAGATGGCGAACGCGGCGCTGCGGCGTGACCGGACGGTGCTCGGTGGCCGGGTGCTGCCCCGCCCGGATTCCTCGGTGGCCAATCGGACCTCTCCCATGAAAAGCGATCATATGGTGCATCGCGCTGCATGAGGGGACTGTGCTGCGGCCGGTGATCGGCGGCCGCAGCACTGCCGGGTCCGTCAGCCGTCGGTCGCGTCGCCGTCCGCGTCGCTTCCGTCGGCTCCTTCGCCGGCACCGTCCTTCTCGTCGGCGACGGGTGCACGCTCGGGCAGCTCCGCCGCCAGCGCGGCCGCGGCCCGAACAAGCGGAAGTGCGAGCAATGCCCCACTTCCTTCGCCCACGATGACGCCGTGGTCCAGCAACGGGTTGAGTGCCATCCGGTCCAGCGCCTTGGTCTGCGCCGGCTCGCCGCTCGCCTGGCCCGCCAGCCACCAGTCCGGCGCCCGGAAGGCCGCCCGCTGCCCCACCAGCGCACAGGCCGACGAGACCACACCGTCCAGAATGACCGGCAGCCTGCGCACCGCGCACTGCAGCAGGAACCCGGTCATCGCCGCCAGGTCCGCACCGCCCACCGTGGCCAGCAGCTCCAGCTGATCACCGAGGACCGGCCTGGCCCGCCGCAGCGCGTCCCGGATCGCCGCACACTTGCGCATCCACGCCAGATCGTCGATCCCCGCACCGCCACGCCCGGTGACCACCGAGGCGTCCGTGCCGCACAGGGCCGCGATCAGCGTGGCCGCGGCCGTCGTACCGCCGACGCTCAGATCGCCGAGCACCACCAGATCGGTGCCCGAGTCGGCCTCCTCGTCGGCGATCGCCATGCCGAGACGTACCGCCTGCTCGGCCTCCTCGGCCGTCAGCGCGTCCTCGATGTCGATCCGGCCGCTGCCGCGCCGCACCCGGTGACGTACCACCGACTCGGGCAGCAGCCCGGGGTCGCAGTCCAGAGCGGCGTCGACGATCCGCACCGGTACGGAGAACTGGCGCGCCAGCACGGCGAGCGGGGTCGCACCCTCCAACGTGGCCCGAACCAGCTCGTACGCAGTCCCGGCCGCGCGCCCGGAGACACCCAGTTCGGCAACCCCGTGGTCACCGGCGAAGAGCACCACGCGCGGCTGCTCGATCGCCTTGACCGGTACGGACTGCTGGGCGGCCGAGAGCCATTCGCCCAGCTCGTCCAGGCGGCCGAGGGCGCCCGGGGGAACGACCAGGCGCTCCCGCCGTTCCTCGGCGTCGCGCCGTACGCCGCCGTCGGGGCGTTCGATCAGGTCGGAGAAGTCGTCCAGATTCACGGGGGTCTGCCTCGCGGGTCGATACGTGGAGTGGGCCGGTGAGCCCGGCGGCGGGCTCACTGCGGAACAGTACCCGCCACGTTTCTGACACCTGGTCAGCGCGAGGTTCTGCCCCCGAACCGCAGCTGCGTCATCGCGGGCGTCAGGGTCCGCAGCCCCGGGAACAGCGACTGGATCCGGATCAGCTCGCCCATCGCGCCCCGCCCCCGCGGCAGCCGCAGCGCCCGCACGTCGGTGATCCCCGGGTGCGCACTGCGCAGCTTGTGCCGCTCGCCGGGGTTCATTGCCCAGCGCATCGGCGGAATGGTCATCCCGCCGGCCTTCGACGTGCCGGCCACCGTGCCCCTGGCCAGCCAGCGCGCCATCGTGTCCAGTACGAGGATGCCGCCGGGCAGCCGTTCGGCACAGGCCGCCAGGATCCTCCGTACCTCCTTGGGGGGCAGATACATCAGCAGACCCTGCGTCGTGACGACAACACCGCGGCCCTCCGGGTCCTCGACCTCGTCCAGCCAGGACAGATCGGTCGCCGAACGGGACAGGGTGCGCAGCCGGTCCGAGGCGGGCAGCAGCGCCCGGCGCAGTTCGGCGACCTCGGGCAGTTCCACGCTCAGCCAGTTCAGCAGGCCGTTGTCGACCCTCCAGAAGCCGGTCTCCAGACCGTCGCCGAGCGCGACCACAGTGGCCTGCGGCCGGTCGGCGAGATACCCCTGCACGGCCAGGTCGAAGCAGCGCGAGCGCAGCCCTTGGGCCTGTGAGTGGAACGCGTTCGGCCGCCCGAACCGTTCCTCGAAGGGGTAGTCCAGATCCTTCAGCAACCGGAGCGCCATCGGATCATCCAGCACGGGATAGGGCTGCCCCGCCTCGTACGCCCGGTTGTAGAGCGTCCACAACAAGGTCTCCGGAACCCCGTTCAGCATCGGTCGCACACGTGCCATGTCCGCTCCTCCTGTTCTCGCGTTCCTTTCCTGCCTTGCGTTTCTGCGTTCCGGAGTCCCGGTCAGCCGCGCAGCGTCAGCACCTGTCCGGACACCACCAGCAGCACCTGTTCGCACTCATCGGCGAAAGCGGCGTTCAACCGGCCCAGCTCGTCCCGGAACCGCCGCCCGGCAGCCGTCGCGGGCACCACGCCCGAGCCGGTCTCGTTGGTCACTGCGACGACCGTGCGCCGTGTTCCACGCACCGCGGCGACCAGCTCGGCGGTCCGCTCCCGCAACGCGCTCTCGCCGCCGTTCGCCCACGCCGCGTCGTCCCAGGCATCCACCCGGTCCATCGCATCCGTCAGCCACAGCGACAGGCAGTCGATCAGCAGCGGCGGTCCGTCCGACTCCAGCAGCTCCACCAGCTCACAGGTCTCCTCGGTGCGCCAGGCGGCCGGCCTGCGGTCCCGGTGCAGCCCGATCCGGGCCACCCACTCCGCGTCCCCTTCCCTGCCTCCACCGGTCGCCACGTACACCACCTCGGGGAACGTCTCCAGACGCCGCTCGGCCTCCACCGACTTCCCCGACCTGGCACCGCCCGTCACCAGCGTGCGCCGCGGCACGTCCGGCACCGAGTGGTACTCGCCCACCACCAGCGTCGTCCCGTCGGGCACGGCCCGCGCGCCGGCCGCCGCGAGCCGCCGGTCCAGTTCGGCGCCGGGCGGTGCGTCATGGTCCAGATGGACGGCGACGATCTCGGTGGTCGGTCCGATCGCCTCGACGGCCCGCAGCCGCGCCACCGCGTCCGGCCGCCCGACCACATCGCCGACCACCATGTCGTAGGGCTGTGCCACCCGGTCCGCGAGACCGGAGGGCGCGGCGCCCGGCGGCAGGTAGAGCAGCCGTGCGCCCTCCGGAGCCGTCACCTCGTAACCCGTCCCCGGCGCGTCCATCGGCACCGCCCTCACCCGGTGACCGCTGATCAGCGTCAGCTCCCGCCCGTCCGGCACGCGTCCCGCCGGAGGCAGTCCGGCGGGCAGCTCCACGGCGGGCCCGTCGTGCGGATGGGTGAGCAGCACCTGCCGTACGCCGGTGAGCGAATGCCCCGCACGGGCCGCGGCGAACACGGCCCCCGGGGTGAGATCGAGCAGCAGCGCGTCGTCGACGAGCAGCGCCGTCGCGGCCCGCGAGCGCATACCGCGGGCGGCGGCGCAGGCGGCACAAGGACATTCGGGCCGCGGCAGCCCGTCGGGGGCTCCGGTGCCGAGCAGAGTCAGTTCCACGTCTCCGATCCTCCCGCGTCCGCGCAGCGGGTGCGCGACTTGGGGGTGTCCGGGCGGGCGCAGGACCCGTTCCCGCACTGGTTGGAGGCACTAGGCTGCGGGCAGCAAAGTGACCCAGGAGGCGGACATGGCGTGGACGTGGCGGTTCGAGAAGTCCGACGGTACGGAGACGGAGCCGGCCCTGCAGCCGGAGGAATTCACTACGCAGGGCGATGCGGAGTCCTGGATCGGTGAGCACTGGAAGGAACTCCTCGACGGCGGGGCGGACCAGGTGACGCTCTTCGACGACACGACAAAGATCTACGGCCCCATGAGCCTCCAGGCCGACCAGGGCTGATCGGCCCCGGCGCGTGAACAGCCGTACGGGCCTGGGCCTGTCTCCGACCCGTACGGCCGGCGATCGGGGTCGTGCGGCGGTCATCAGGCCCGTACGGCCCCGATCAGGCCTGTACGGCGGCGACCGGGAGCTAGATCTCGCCCAGGGTGACCTGCGCCGTCTTCTCCGCCCCGTTGCGCAGATACGTCACCGTGACCTTCTGGCCCGGCTTGTCCGAGGCCAGCGCCTCCGACAGGGACGTGATCGTCGGGACCGGCACATCTCCGAGCCTGGTGACGACATCGCCGATCCGCAGCCCCGCCTTGTCCGCGGCGCCGCCCTTCGACACGCCGACCAGCGCCACCCCGACCGGCTGGTAGGTGTCGTCGACGACCGTGCGTCCGGTGATGTTCAGCGCCGCCCGGCCCGAGTCGGTGACCTTGCCGCTCTTGATGATCTGATCGGCGATCGTCTTCACCATCGATACGGGGATCGCGAACCCGATCCCCGGCGCCGCGCTGTCACCGATCTGCGGGTCGATGGCCCCCAGCGTCGGGATGCCGATCACCTCGCTGTTCAGGTTGACCAGCGCACCGCCGCTGTTGCCCGGGTTGATCGCCGCCGAGGTCTGCACCATGTTCGCGATCGTCGCGCCCGTGCCACCGCCCCCGCGGCCTTCGCTGACGGTCCGGCCGAGCGCCGAGACGATGCCCTGGGTGACGCTGGAGGACAGCCCGAGCGGCGAGCCCATCGCCAGCACGATCTGTCCCACCTCGACCTTCTCCGAGTCGCCGAACTTCGCGGGCTTCAGCCCTGCCGGGACGTCGGCGAGCTTGATGACGGCCAGATCCTGTTCCGGATAGGCGGCGACCAGCGAGGCCCGCAGCACCTTCTCGCCGGTGGCGACGGTGACCTTGAACGTCTTCTCGTCGCCGACCACATGGGCGTTGGTGACGATATGGCCCTTGGAGTCGTAGATGACGCCGGAGCCCAGGCTGTTGGAGGCTTCGATCTGCACGACCGACGGCAGGACGTTCTTGATCACGTCCTGGTATTCGTTCTGCAGATCGCCGACGGTCCGGGAAGCGGAGGCCGAGGTGGCGGGTTGGGCCGTCGGAGAATCGGAGTTCGCGTCCGAGCAGCCGCTCACCAGGGCGACTGCGCAGACACCTGCGGTCAGAGGCAGCAGCAGGCGGCGTACACGGCTGCGGGAGTGGGATGCATCCATGTCCGAATTATTACTTTTAACCCTATTGGGGGCCCGTTGGGTTCGGCCGATCGGGCACGCCGCCGGACAACTCCGGCGGCGTACCGGAAAGTTCTAGCCCCGCACTCCGCACAGATGAAGCAGCGCGGCCACCCGGCGGTACGGATCGGTCCGTCCGGCGCGGTCCTCCGCAGCCAGTAGCCGCTCCAGTTCGTCGGCGGCCGGCAGTTCCACGTCGTTGCTCACGTTGTCCGTGAAGACGCGCACCCCGTACCAGGCGTGCAGGGGCGCCGCGATGCCGGCGAGTGTGGCCGTCAGCGCGGCCAGCCGGTCGGCCCTCACCGCGAGCCCCAGCCGATTGGTGTACGCATCCGTGTCGAAGGCGGTCAGCGCCGCGTCCCAGTCCCCGGCGGACCCGGGCCGCATCGCCAGCGCATCGGCGTTCCGTACGAGCAGCGAGAGCAGTCCGCCCGGGGCCAGCATCCGGGCAAGTCCGGCCAGCATCGCGTCCGGCTCCCGGACATACATCAGCACGCCGTGGCAGAGCACCACGTCGAAGCTGCCGGGCAGGAAGTGCACCCCGGTGTCCAGGCCGTTGCCCTCGATGAGCCGGACCCGTTCACGGATGCCTGCGGGCTCGCTGCCGAGCGCCTCACGGGCCACCCGCAGCATCTCGGCGTCGGACTCCAGGCCCGTCACGCTGTGACCGGCCCTGGCCAGGCGCAGCGCCTGGGTGCCCTGGCCCATACCGACGTCGAGGATGCGCAGCCGCTGCCCGACCGGGAAGCGGGCCGCGATCTGCTCGTCGATCTGCCGGGCGACGAGCTCCTGGCGGACGGTGTTGCGCAGCCCGCCGAGCCCTTTCAGCCACACCGAGGAGGCTCCCGTGAATCCGGTGACGGTGGCGGGGGCGGCGCCGGCGGACGGACCGCCGGCCGAGCCGGAGATATCCGTACTCAGGGCCGCTCTCCACGTTTGACCTGCGGCTTCGGCAGCCGGAGCCGACGCATCTGAAGCGTACGCATCAGACCGTAGGCGACCGCGCCACGCTTCGGCGTATCGGGGAAGCGCTCGTTCAGCTGCTTCTTCAGGCGGAACGCGAGCCCGATCGAGTCGATGACGATCAGCACGATCACGATGAGCCAGAGCAGCAGCGAGATGGTCTGGATGTTCTGCACCTGGATCACGCTGAGGATCAGAATGATCACGGCGAGCGGCAGGAAGAACTCCGCGATGCAGAAACGCGAGTCCACGTAATCGCGGACGAAGCGCCGCACCGGGCCCTTGTCGCGAGCCGGTAGATAGCGCTCGTCGCCACTGGCGAGCGCCTCACGCTGCTTGGCCATGTCCACACGGCGCGCTTCGCGCTGCCGCTTCATGGCCTCCTTGCGGTCGAGCGGCGCGCCACTGGAGGCACGGCGGCGCTGCGACTGGGCATCGCTGCGCTTGGGGGTGGGGCGACCTTTGGGGGCCTGCGGGTCGCGGGGCTGCTTGGAGAGGTCCGCCGTCACCTTGCCGGTGGGCGCCTTCTCTTCCTTCGAACGGCTACGGAACACAAGGCCCAAGGGTACGGGTTCGATCGCCGCTGCCCCAGGCCGGTCGGGAACGATCCGGCAACAGCCTGCGTCCTCGCAGGTGTCCCCATGGGTTTGCCGCGGACGTCTCGACCGGTTTCCCTGACCGCCACCTACTCCCTGGGCCGGAGCGGTGACCGGGTGCAGTCGTCCTTGGGGAGGAGCACATCTGTGCTCGAACAGTGCGGTAATAGAGGCAGGGCCCGTACTGTGGGTTCTGTTGGAGTGCTGGAGCTCAGTCCGTCAGAAGGGGGCGCGCGAAGCCCATGAGCGGTGTCATGAAGCGTATGGGGATGATCTTCCGCGCGAAGGCAAACAAGGCCCTTGACCGGGCCGAGGATCCGCGCGAGACCCTCGATTACTCGTACCAGAAGCAGCTGGAGCTGCTTCAGAAGGTGCGCCGCGGCGTCGCCGATGTGGCGACCTCGCGCAAGCGGCTGGAGCTGCAGCTGAATCAGCTGCAGGGCCAGTCGTCCAAGCTGGAGGACCAGGGCCGCAAGGCGCTCGCGCTCGGCCGAGAGGACCTGGCCCGCGAAGCGCTGTCCCGGCGCGCCGCACTCCAGCAGCAGGTCACCGACCTGGAGACGCAGCACACCACGCTGCAGGGCGAGGAGGAGAAGCTCACTCTCGCGGCCCAGCGGCTGCAGGCCAAGGTCGATGCCTTCCGTACCAAGAAGGAGACCATCAAGGCCACCTACACCGCGGCCCAGGCGCAGACCCGGATCGGCGAGGCCTTCTCCGGGATCTCCGAGGAGATGGGCGATGTCGGCCTGGCGATCCAGCGTGCCGAGGACAAGACCCAGCAGCTGCAGGCCCGGGCCGGTGCGATCGACGAGCTGCTCGCCTCCGGCGCCCTGGACGACCCGACCGGGACGGCGAAGGACGACATCGCCGCCGAGCTGGACCGGATCTCCGGTGGTACGGATGTGGAGCTGGAGCTGCAGCGCATGAAGGCCGAGCTGGCCGGCGGCTCCACCCAGCAGCAGGCGATCGAGGGCGGCCCGCAGGATGCGGCGCAGCAGCAGTCGTCGCAGTCCCCGCACAGGTTCGACAAGAGTTAAGGCAGCGTCATGATCGTACGGATCATGGGGGAGGGCCAGGTCGCACTGGCCGACAGCCATCTCGCCGAGCTCAACAAGCTCGACGACGAACTGCTCGCCGAGATGGAGAGCGGCGACGGCCCCGGCTTCCGCTCCACTCTCCACGCGCTCCTGGCAAGGGTGCGCGAGTTCGGCACACCCTTGCCGGACGACTCCCTGGAGCCGTCCGAGCTGATCCTGCCGTCGTCCGACGCGACCCTTGAAGAGGTGCGCGCCATGCTCCGGGACGACGGTCTGATCCCCGGCTGACGCCGGTCGCTCTCCAGCACCCGCACAAGTCCGTGCCCCGTGTCCGGTCCGCCGGACACGGGGCACGGCTGTGTCCACGGCGCGGCGCGGTTGCGGTTCGGCGCGCTCCGTGCCGGTTTCTCCGTACGACCCGGACCGATTCGCGCGCGACACGCCGTAACGTAGCTTGACGTGACCACCCTCGGAACCGGGGTTCTGCGCATCCGGCACTGGCTGCGCGACCATCCCCTCGCGCTGGACACCGCGCTCGCCCTGGCCGTACTGGTGGTCATGATCATCGGGTCGTTCGTCCGCCCGGGCGCACCGAACGGTCCGGCCTTCGGCACTCGCAGGCCCGAGGCGAGCGGTGTGGTCCTGATGGTGCTCGGTGCCGTGGCACTCATCTGGCGTCGGCGCAATCCCATGGCGGTGCTCGCGGCCACCGCCGGGCTGACGGTCGTCGAGCTGGTGAGGTCCGACCCGCCCGCGCCCGTGGTGATGAGTACCGTCATCGCGCTGTACACCGTTGCCGCCCGCACCGACCGGCCCACCACCTGGCGGGTCGGTCTGCTGACCATGGCCGCGCTGACGGCCGCCGCGATGCTCTTCGGTGCGGCGCCCTGGTACGGCCAGGAGAACTTCGGTGTCTTCGCCTGGACCGGCATGGCCGGCGCCGTGGGGGACGCCGTACGCTCCAGGCGCGCCTTCGTCGACGCGATCAGGGAGCGCGCCGAACGGGCCGAGCGCACCCGTGACGAGGAGGCCCGGCGCCGGGTCGCCGAGGAGCGGCTGCGGATCGCCCGCGATCTGCACGACGTCGTCGCCCACCACATCGCCCTGGTCAATGTCCAGGCCGGGGTGGCCGCCCACGTCATGGACAAGCGCCCCGACCAGGCCAAGGAGGCGCTGGCCCACGTCCGGGAGGCCAGCCGCTCCGCGCTCAACGAACTGCGGGCCACCGTCGGGCTGCTGCGCCAGTCCGGCGACCCGGAGGCGCCGACCGAACCTGCCCCGGGGCTCGCGGTCCTCGACGAACTGGTGGACACCGTCCGGCGGGCCGGGCTCCCGGTCGAGGTGGCCTGCACCGACCGGCGGCCCCCGCTGCCCGCGGCCGTCGACCTGGCCGCGTACCGGGTGATCCAGGAGGCGCTGACCAATGTGCGCAAACACGCGGGCCCCGGGGCGAAGGCCGAGGTGAGTGTCGTACGGGTCGGCGCCACGGCCGAGGTCACCGTGATCGACAACGGCTCGGGCGGAGGCGTCCGCAACGGAGAGGGCGGCGGTCACGGCCTCCTCGGCATGCGCGAACGCGTCACCGCACTCGGCGGCTCCCTCACCGCCGGGCCCCGCTACGGCGGCGGATTCCGGGTTCATGCGATCCTGCCCGTCAAGGCCCGCACGGCAGAGCCCAAGGAGCCGGGCGCGGCGGGCCGGACGGGGGAAAACACATGACACCGCCCATCAAGGTGCTGCTCGTCGACGACCAGGCGCTGCTGCGCAGCGCGTTCCGGGTGCTGGTCGACTCGGAGGCCGATATGGAGGTGGTCGGCGAGGCGGCGGACGGAGCACAGGCCGTGGAACTGGCCCGCTCGACGCGTGCCGACGTGGTGCTGATGGACATCCGGATGCCCGGTACGGACGGACTCGCCGCGACCCGGATGATCAGCGCCGATCCGGAACTGGCGGACGTACGGGTCGTCATGCTCACCACCTTCGAGGTGGACGAGTACGTGGTGCAGTCGCTGCGGGCCGGGGCGTCCGGCTTCCTCGGTAAAGGGGCGGAACCGGAGGAACTGCTCAATGCCATCCGTATCGCCGCGGGCGGTGAGGCGCTGCTCTCGCCGGCCGCGACCAAGGGCCTGATCGCCACCTTCCTTGCGCAGGGCGGCAGTTCGGGCGGTGACGGGCCGGGCGCCGCGGAATACTCCGAGCGGCTCGCCGCGCTCACCGGCCGCGAACGCGAGGTGCTGGTCCTGGTCGCGGGCGGGCACTCCAACGACGAGATCGCCGAGCGGCTCGTCGTCAGCCCGCTCACCGTCAAGACCCATGTGAACAGGGCGATGGCGAAGTTGGGAGCCCGGGACCGGGCCCAATTGGTAGTGACTGCGTATGAATCGGGCCTGGTGCGCCCCAGGGTGGAGTGACGGGTGGAGATACGGCGTACTCCACCTGCGGTATGCGCGGCATAAGAAAGCGACCTGGGACCGACGCTTTCGGTCTTGCGGATGGTGGATCGTATAGCGGGGCCGGGTCTGTCCCTCAGCCGCCCGCCCATCTGCCGCGCAAGCCACAGAAGAGAGACCCACCCATGTCCTGGCTGTCCAGATTCAGCCTCGCGCAAAGGGCCCTGATCGGGCTGATCTCGATCGTCGCGCTCGTCTTCGGAGCGATCGCGATCCCGCAGCTCAAGCAGCAGCTGCTGCCCACCATCGAACTCCCGATGGTGTCGGTGCTCGCCCCCTATCAGGGTGCGTCCCCCGATGTGGTCGAGAAGCAGGTCGTCGAACCCCTCGAGAATTCCATCAAGGCCGTCGACGGCGTCACCGGCACCACCTCGACCGCCAGCGAGGGCAACGCCGTCATCATGGCGACCTTCGACTTCGGCAGCGAGGGCACCAAGCAGCTCGTCGCCGACATCCAGCAGGCGGTGAACCGCGCCCGCGTCCAGCTTCCCGACGATGTGGACCCGCAGGTCGTCGCCGGCTCCACGGACGACATGCCGACCGTCGTCCTCGCCGTCACCTCCGACAAGGACCAGCAGGCGCTCGCCGACCAGCTGGACCGCACCGTCGTTCCCGCGCTGGAGGACATCGAGGGCGTCGGTCAGGTCTCCGTCGACGGTGTGCAGGACCTCCAGGTCTCCATCACGCCCGACGACCGGAAGCTCGCGGCCGCCGGTCTGAACGCCGGATCCCTCGCCCAGGCCCTCCAGGCGGGCGGCGCCACGGTCCCGGCCGGTTCGTTCTCGGAGCAGGGCAAGAGCCGCACCGTCCAGGTCGGCGGAGCCTTCACCTCCTTGAAGCAGATCGAGGACCTGCGGGTCGTCGGTCAGGACCCGGCCACCGGCAAGCTCGGCAAGCCGGCCCGCATCGGTGACATCGCCACGGTGAAGCAGGAGCCGTCCACCGCGGTCTCCATCACCCGTACCAACGGCAAGCCGAGCCTCGCCGTGATGGCCACGATGGACAAGGACGGCAGCGCCGTCGCCATCTCGGACGCCGTCAAGGACAAGCTCCCCGACCTCCGCAAGGACCTCGGCGCCGGCGCCGAACTGACCGTCGTCTCCGACCAGGGCCCCGCCGTCTCCAAGGCGATCTCCGGTCTGACCACCGAGGGCGCGCTCGGCCTGCTCTTCGCCGTCATCGTGATCCTGGTCTTCCTCGCGTCGCTGCGCTCGACCCTGGTCACCGCAGTCTCCATCCCGCTCTCCGTGGTCCTCGCGCTGATCGTGCTCTGGACCCGCGACCTGTCACTCAACATGCTCACGCTCGGCGCGCTGACCATCGCGATCGGCCGCGTCGTCGACGACTCGATCGTGGTCCTGGAGAACATCAAGCGTCACCTCGGCTACGGCGAGGAGCGCCAGTACGCGATCATCACCGCGGTCAAGGAAGTGGCCGGCGCGGTCACCTCCTCGACCCTCACCACGGTCGCCGTCTTCCTGCCGATCGGTCTCGTCGGCGGCATGGTCGGCGAGCTCTTCGGCTCGTTCTCGCTGACCGTCACCGCGGCCCTGCTGGCCTCCCTGCTGGTCTCGCTGACCGTCGTCCCCGTCCTGTCCTACTGGTTCCTGCGCGCACCCAAGGGCAGTACGGAGAACCCGGACGAGGCCCGTCGCAAGGCCGAGGAGAAGGAAGCCCGCAGCAGGCTCCAGCGGCTGTACGTCCCGGTGCTGCGCTTCGCGACCCGGCGCCGTATCACCAGCATCGTCATCGCCATCGTGGTGCTGTTCGGCACCTTCGGCATGGCTCCGCTGCTGAAGACCAACTTCTTCGACCAGGGCGAGCAGGAAGTCCTCTCCGTCAAGCAGGAGCTGACCCCCGGCACCAGCCTGGCGGCCGCCGACGCGGCGGCCAAGAAGGTCGAGAAGGTCCTCGCCGGCGACAAGGGTGTCAAGGACTACCAGGTCACCGTCGGCTCCTCCGGCTTCATGGCGGCCTTCGGCGGTGGTACGGGCTCCAACCAGGCCTCGTACCAGATCACCCTGAAGGACGCGGGCGACTCCGAGGCCGTGCAGAAGCGCCTCGACACGGAGCTCGGCAAGCTCGACGGCATCGGTGACACCACCATCTCCGCGGGCGGCAGCTTCGGCAGCCAGGACCTCAGCGTCGTGGTCAAGGCCGCCGACGCGGACGTCCTGAAGAAGGCGTCCGAAGAGGTACGGGCCGAGGTGGCCAAGCTGAAGGACGTCACCGACGTCCAGAGCGACCTGGCGCAGAGCGTGCCGCGGATCTCGGTCAAGGCCAACGCCAAGGCCGCCGACGCCGGTTTCAACCAGACCACGCTCGGCGCGGCCGTCGCCGGAGCGGTGCGCGGCACCCCGTCCGGCAAGGCGATCATGGACGACACCGAGCGTGATGTCGTCATCAAGTCCGCCCACCCGGCCACCACGATGGCCGAGCTGAAGAACCTCTCCCTCGGCCCGGTCAAGCTCGGTCGGATCGCCGACGTCGAGCTGGTCCCCGGACCGGTCTCGATGACGAGGATCGACGGCCAGCGCGCCGCGACGATCACCGCCAAGCCCACCGGTGACAACACCGGCGCGGTCAGCGCCTCGCTCCAGAAGAAGATCAACGCGCTGAAGCTCCCGGACGGCGCCACCGCCACCATCGGCGGTGTCTCCGAGGACCAGAACGACGCGTTCCTGAAGCTCGGCCTGGCCATGCTGGCCGCGATCGCGATCGTCTTCATGCTGCTGGTGGCGACCTTCCGGTCCCTGATCCAGCCGCTGATCCTGCTGGTCTCCATCCCGTTCGCGGCAACCGGCGCGATCGGCCTGCTCGTGGTCACCGGCACTCCGATGGGTGTACCGGCGATGATCGGCATGCTGATGCTGATCGGCATCGTGGTCACCAACGCGATCGTGCTGATCGACCTGATCAACCAGTACCGGACGCAGGGCATGGGCGTCGTCGAAGCGGTCATCGAGGGCGGCCGCCACCGGCTCCGTCCGATCCTGATGACCGCCCTGGCGACGATCTTCGCCCTGCTCCCGATGGCGCTCGGCGTCACCGGCGAGGGCGGCTTCATCTCACAGCCGCTCGCCGTCGTGGTGATCGGTGGCCTGGTCACCTCGACGCTGCTGACGCTGCTCCTGGTGCCGACGCTCTACGCGATGGTGGAGCTCCGCAAGGAGCGCCGGGCGAAGAAGAAGGCGATCAAGCGGGCGAAGAAGGCGGGCGTGTCCGCCCCGGCCCAGCCGGAGGAGACCACCTCCGAGGAGCCGGAGCCCGCGAAGGCGTAAGACACGGGGCACGCGAAGGCCCCGGCACCGTCGAAACGGTGCCGGGGCCTTCGCGCGTCGCCGGCACGTCCGTCGCAGGCGCGCCACCTCCTACCGCAGCGCACCTCCTACGGCAGCGCCAGCATCCGCTCCAGCGCGAGCTTCGCGTACTTCTCCGTCTCCGGGTCGACCTCGATCCGGTTGACCAGGTTCCCCTCGGCCAGCGACTCCAGCGCCCACACCAGGTGCGGCAGGTCGATCCGGTTCATCGTCGAGCAGAAGCACACCGTCTTGTCGAGGAAGACGATCTCCTTGTCCTCGGCCGCGAACCGGTTCGCCAGGCGCCGCACCAGGTTCAGCTCGGTGCCGATCGCCCACTTCGAGCCGGCCGGCGCCGCCTCCAGGGCCTTGATGATGTACTCCGTCGAGCCGACGTAGTCCGCCGCCGCCACGACCTCGTGCTTGCACTCCGGGTGCACCAGCACATTGACGCCCGGAATCCGCTCGCGCACATCGTTGACGGACTCGACGGAGAAGCGCCCGTGCACCGAGCAGTGGCCGCGCCACAGGATCATCCTGGCGTTGCGCAGCTCCTCGGCGGTCAGGCCGCCGTTCGGCTTGTGCGGGTTGTAGAGGACGCAGTCCTCCAGCGACATCCCCATGTCCCGGACCGCGGTGTTCCGCCCCAGGTGCTGGTCGGGCAGGAAGAGCACCTTCTCCCCTTGTTCGAAGGCCCACTCCAGCGCCCGCTTCGCGTTGGACGAGGTGCAGATCGTCCCGCCGTGCCGCCCGGTGAAGGCCTTGATGTCGGCGGAGGAGTTCATGTACGAGACGGGTACGACCTGCTGGGCGACCCCTGCCTCGGTCAGCACGTCCCAGCACTCGGCGACCTGCTCGGCGGTGGCCATGTCGGCCATGGAGCAGCCCGCGGCCAGGTCCGGCAGTACGACCTTCTGGTCGTCGGTGGTCAGGATGTCCGCCGACTCGGCCATGAAGTGCACACCGCAGAAGACGATGTACTCGGCCTCCGGCCGGGCGGCCGCGTCCCGGGCGAGCTTGAACGAGTCGCCGGTGACGTCCGCGAACTGGATGACCTCGTCGCGCTGGTAGTGGTGGCCGAGGACGAACACCTTGTCCCCGAGCTTCTCCTTGGCCGCGCGGGCACGCTCCACCAGGTCCGGGTCGGACGGGGATGGCAGGTCGCCGGGGCACTCGACGCCGCGCTCGCTCTTCGGGTCGGCCTCACGGCCGAGCAGGAGCAGGGCGAGGGGCGTCGGCTGGACGTCGAGATCCTGAACGGGGTGGGCCGTGGTCACGTCACGTACCCTTTCTTTTCTGCGGAAAGCCTTTTCGTCGAATTGACGTTATCTATGATATCCGGTTCACGTCACTTTGACGACGGCCATAGTGTCTATGTGACGCATACCGCCGAGTGGCCTGTGTGCGAGCATGAATGGAACAGGCAAGCGCTCGGCCCGGAATGAATCCGCGGTCCCGACGGTTGCAACGTCGGCAAGCAGTGTCCGTACAACCCGGGAGAGAAGCAGATGTCCGTATCGGACGAGACCACCACCGTGAGCGACGGCATCCTCCTGTCCGACGCCGCCGCAGCCAAGGTCAAGGGCCTGCTGGAGCAGGAAGGCCGTGATGACCTGGCGCTGCGCGTCGCCGTCCAGCCCGGCGGCTGCTCGGGCCTGCGCTACCAGCTCTTCTTCGACGAGCGTTCCCTCGACGGCGACGTCGTGAAGGACTTCGACGGCGTCAAGGTCGTCACCGACCGGATGAGCGCTCCGTACCTGGGTGGCGCCTCCATCGACTTCGTCGACACCATTGAGAAGCAGGGCTTCACGATCGACAACCCGAACGCCACGGGCTCCTGTGCCTGCGGTGACTCCTTCAGCTAAACCCTGACGGAATCGGCAGAACGAACGGTGGCGGCCCGGAATCCGGGACCGCCACCGTCGTCGTATGCGCGGGCGCGTGTCAGGCGCGGGGCACATCGCCGCCCGACGCCGCGTCGACCACCGTCCGGTCACCGAGCGGGGCGTCCAGCGTCACCGTCCGGGTCAGCTCCTTGGCGATCATGATGCAGACCTTCTTCTCGGCCGGCTGCGACTCCGTCACCGTCACCCGCACCGTCTTCCCGTCCTCGGTCGCGCTCGCCGCGTACTTACTGCACACCCCGCCCCAGAACGTCACCGACAGGGTTCGCCCGTCGGCGCTGTACGACAGGATCTGCCGCCGGGACTTCTCCGTGTCCCCCGGGGACGGGGGCGTCGCCGGTACGTCCTTCGCCAGGTACGCGGGGTCCACGGCGATCTGCGACACGGTGGCACCCGTGCCACCCGCGGCCGGCCGCACCGAGAAGAGCCAGGACGGTACGAGCGTCTGCTTGCCCGCCACGTACTGCTTGGTCAGTCCGAACACCGCCTTGTCGACCGTCACGGTCGTCGTCGGCCGCTCCGCCCCGGTCCGCGTCCCGCAGTGGACCTTCGGCGACTTCAGGCCATTCTCCAGCGGTACGGGAGTGGCACACCCGCCGACGTCCGCGCGCCCGTCCGTCCGGGACGCCGCCCCGTTCAGCTGCTTCAGCGCCTCGCCCGCACTGATCACCGGATAACTGTCGCCCTTCTCCAGGCCCTTCAACTGCCCACTGCCGCCGACCACTTCACCGCCCGAACCCACCTGGATCCCGGTCGACCAGCCGTAGGTGGGAAGTCCGTCCACCACCGGGTCGGCGTTAACCACCCGTACCGAACCCATGAGTTGGCGGGCGTCGAGGGCGGCGTCGTCCTGGCCCACCGCCTTCAGGACCGGTGCCGCGGCAGCCCTGGCGGCACTCTCGCTCACCGGGGAGCCGCTGTCGCCCGGGGCCGGTTTCTTGCTCGAACAGACCGTGGTGCTCTCGCAGTTGTCCGTACCGCCGGAGCCGTACCGCGCGAAACTCCAGGTGCCCGGAGCCTGCTTGTTCACCCGGAGGACCGGGCCCGAGCCGTCCCCGTCGGACCCCACCTTCCAGGACGTGCCCTCCGCCTGCGGCGTGCCCTGCACCCCCAGCGCCTTCGCCAGCCGGGCCACCTCCGCCGCGGAGACGGTCCCCTCCGCGCGCTGCACCGCGGCCGTACGCGGCCCCTCGGGCAGCTTGCCGGACGCGCGGTAGACCACCTGGCCGCCGTGCGGATCGGGCTCGCCGGGTGCGATGCCGGGTGGGATGCCCGGCGAGGACCCGTCGGGCGCCGTCGGGTCGCCCGCACGTTCGTCCAGGGCAAGCTGGGAAGGGGTGTGCTCCCCGCTGCCCGCCGCGCCGCTGCTCCCGCCCTCCCCGTCCGCGGCGGTCGCGGCCCAGTACGCACCGCCGCCCCCGGCCAGCAGTACGGCTGCCGCCACCGAGGCCACGGCGAGCGGTGAACGCCGCCGGGGGCCGGTCACATCGTTGTCGGGTCGCTCGGTGCTCACCGGATCGCTCCTTCGCCTGCATCGCCGTCACAGGCCGTCACCCGGCCTGCCGTGCGTCCCGCGGGTGGGGACAACGGTGGGACGGGGCACAGGAGCGCACGGTTCCCTCGGGGGGTGTTGGACGCGATCGGTGCCGGTCTCAGTCGCCGTAATCGGACATGGCGTCGATCAGCCGAGCGGAGGCGGCGGGCACGGTCACCCCGTGAATCAGGGACGGCGCCACCCGAACGGGGGCAGACTTCGCGGGGACCACCCAGTGCGGAGCCATCCGTGCGCAGTCACCGCGGAGCTCGGCCAGGCTGATCTCGGACTCGCGTGTGGCGCTGTGGTTCGACATATCCGCACCGTAGGCACTGCACGCCTCAGGAAGAAAGCCCTACTATCGGGTAGTTTTCCCCCCTTCAGGGCGAGTGTGGGGAACGGGTAGCGTGAACTGTCACGCCGCCCCGGGAACACAGTCACCCGTTCCCCCCGATCTCCGCAGGAGCAGTCTCCCCGTGCGAATCGCAGTCACCGGCTCCATCGCCACCGATCACCTCATGACCTTCCCCGGCCGTTTTGCCGACCAGCTGGTCGCGGATCAGCTGCACACGGTCTCGCTCTCCTTCCTGGTCGACAACCTCGATGTGCGCCGGGGCGGTGTCGCCGCCAATATCTGCTTCGGCATGGGTCTGCTGGGCACCAACCCGATCCTGGTCGGTGCCGCGGGCTCCGACTTCGACGAGTACCGTGCCTGGCTCGACCGCCACGGCGTCGACACCGGTTCGGTACGGATCTCCGAGGTCCTGCACACCGCCCGGTTCGTCTGCACGACGGACGCCGACCACAACCAGATCGGCTCCTTCTATACGGGCGCGATGAGCGAGGCCCGGCTCATCGAGCTGAAGGCCGTCGCCGACCGCGTCGGCGGCCTCGACCTCGTCTCGATCGGCGCCGACGACCCCGAGGGGATGCTCCGCCACACCGAGGAGTGCCGCTCCCGCGGAATCCCGTTCGCCGCGGACTTCTCGCAGCAGATCGCCCGGATGGACGGCGACGAGATCCGGATCCTCCTCGACGGCGCCACGTACCTCTTCTCCAACGAGTACGAGAAGGGGCTCATCGAGTCCAAGACCGGCTGGAGCGACGAGGAGATCCTGGCCAAGGTCGGCCACCGGGTCACCACGCTGGGCGCCCGCGGTGTCCGGATCGAGCGGGCCGGCCAGGAGACGATCGAGGTCGGCTGCCCGGAGGAGGAGATCAAGGCCGACCCGACCGGTGTCGGCGACGCCTTCCGGGCCGGTTTCCTCTCCGGTCTCGCCTGGGGCGTCGGCCTGGAGCGCGCCGCCCAGGTCGGCTGCATGCTCGCCACCCTGGTGATCGAGACGGTCGGCACCCAGGAGTACACCCTGCGCCGCGCCCACTTCATGGACCGCTTCACCAAGGCGTACGGCCACGACGCCGCCGCCGAGGTCCGCGCGCACCTGGGCTGAGCCGAAGAAGCACCTCAGGTCAGCCGGCGGACCACATAGGCCGAGCCACGGTCCGCCGGCTCCTCGCCCACGTACTCCTGCTCGCGCATCGCGCACCAGGCCGGGATGTCCAGGCGTGCCGCCTCGTCGTCGGAGAGCACGGTCACCGTCCCGCCCAGCGGTACCTCCCCGATCACCTTTGCCAGCTCGATCACAGGGATCGGGCAGCGCTTCCCGAGGGCGTCGACCACCAGGGACGCGGTCACGGCAGGGGAGGGGGACGCGGAAACGGGAGCCCCCAGCCTCTCCCGTACCTCTGCCACCACCCGCGGCAGCACGTCCAGGAAGCGCTCGACCTCCTCGTCCGCGGTACCGGCCGGCAGCGACACCCGTACGTTCCCCTCCGACAGAACCCCCATCGCCCTGAGCACATGGCTCGGCGTCAGCGTGCTGCTGGTGCAGGACGAACCGGATGATACGGAGAATTCGGCCCGATCCAGTTCATGGAGCAGTGTCTCTCCATCGACATAGAGACAGGAGAAGGTCACCAGATGCGGCAGCCGCCGCACCGGATCGCCGACCACCTCCACATCGGACACCAGCTGCGGCACCCGGGCCCTGATGCGGTCCACCAGGGCCCGCAGCCGCACCGACTCCGCCGCCGCCTCCGCCCGCACCGCCCGCAGCGATGCCGCCGCGGCCACGATCGCCGGAAGATTCTCGAACCCCGCGGCCCGCCCGGACTCCCGTTCGTCGGCCGGTCCTTGAACCGCGAACCGCACCCCCTTGCGTACCGCCAGCAGCCCGACACCCGAGGGCCCGCCCCACTTGTGCGCGCTGGCCGCCAGCAGCGACCAGCCGTCCGGCGCCGGCCCCCAGCCCAGCGACTGCGCGGCATCCACCAGTAGCGGCACCCCCGCCGCCCGGCACAGCTCCGCGACCTCGGCCACCGGCTGCTCGGTGCCCACCTCGTGATTGGCCGACTGCAGACAGGCCAGCGCGGTGTCCTCGCGCAGCACCTCTGCGTACGCCGCTGCACTCACCGCCCCCGACCGGTCCACCGCGACCTCGGAGACCGATCCGCCCTGTGCCTCATGGGCGGCGGCCGAATGGAGCACCGATGAGTGCTCCACCGCGGAGAAGACCAGATGGCGGCCGACACGCCGACGCCCAGCGAGAGCCCCGGAAATTCCGGAGTGCACCGCCCGCGTACCCGAAGGAGTGAATGTGAGCTCGTCCGGACGGCACCCGACGGCCTCCGCGGCGGCCTCCCGGGCCGCGTCCAGCAACAGCCGGGCCCGCCGTCCCTCGCGGTAGAGCCTGGCCGGGTCGGCCCACCCCTCGTCCAGCGCGGCAAGCAGCGCCTGGCGGGCGACGGGGTGCAGGGGGGCGGAGGATGCGGCGTCGAAGTAGGGCACGCGGCCACGCTAGCCCGCGCCGGGACCGAACCCGGGGACGGGCCGCCCGCCCAGCCAGGAGAGGGGGCGTCAGATGGCGGCCGGAGGCCCGTATTCCACCCCTTCGGGGTGTCGGGCGGCGCGTTGGGCACCCTCCCCGCGCGACCCCAAATAGCGTCCAGTAGGGTTTGGTCCGCATAAACATCCAAACCCCTGCCCGCGTCAGGGCGGCGACCGACCAGACAGACGGCCGCGCCGACCGCGCGGGCGAGACTCTCGGGAAGGCGCTACGTGAGTCCCAACGGCTCCGACCGCTCGTCGCGGCGCCCGATGCGGCGGAAGCTGCCGCAGGTGCTGACTGCGGGCCTGATCCTGGCGACCGCCACCGGTTGCACATACAAGGACTTCCCCCGCCTTGGTATGCCCACGCCGGTAACAGAAGAGGCACCACGGATCCTTTCCCTCTGGCAGGGCTCGTGGGCGGCAGCGCTCGCCACGGGCGTGCTGGTCTGGGGCCTGATCCTGTGGAGCGTCATCTTCCACCGGCGCAGCCGCACCAAGGTCGAGGTTCCTACGCAGACCAGGTACAACATGCCCATCGAGGCGCTGTACACCGTGGTCCCTCTGATCATCGTCTCGGTGTTGTTCTACTTCACCGCGCGCGATGAATCGAAGCTCCTCTCGCTCTCCCCGAAGCCTGCCCACACGATCAACGTGGTCGGCTACCAGTGGAGCTGGGCCTTCAACTACATCGAGAACGTGGACGGGTCCACCGCCACGGGCAACGAGATCCCCAAGGAGCTCGACGCCATCCCGGAAAGGTTCCGGAAGGACTTCCCCAAGGGGGCGGAAGGCGTCTACGACTACGGCGTCCCGGGAACCCGGAACCCGCAGAACGGCAACCCGGGTCCGACCCTGTGGCTGCCGAAGGGTGAGAAGGTCCGCTTCGTTCTGACTTCGCGTGACGTCGTCCACTCCTTCTGGGTGGTGCCGTTCCTCATGAAGCAGGACGTCTTTCCGGGCCACACCAACGCCTTCGAGGTGACTCCCAAGGAGGAGGGCACCTACATGGGCAAGTGCGCCGAGCTCTGCGGCGCCGACCACTCCCGGATGCTTTTCAACGTCAAGATCGTCTCCCCGGAGCGCTACCAGGCGCACCTCAAGGAGCTGGCGGAGAAGGGCCAGACGGGCTACGTGCCGGCCGGCATCGAGCAGACTGACCCGGCCAGGAATGCGGAGACGAACAAACTGTGAGCATCCTCAACGAACCTCAGGGTGCCGCGGCAGCAGACGACTCGTACGAGGACGAGCTGCCGGTCCGGCGGAAGCAGCCGGGAAACGTCGTCATCAAGTGGTTGACCACCACTGACCACAAGACGATCGGCACGATGTACCTGGTCACATCGTTCGCGTTCTTCTGCATCGGCGGTCTGATGGCGCTCTTCATGCGCGCCGAACTGGCCCGTCCCGGCACGCAGATCATGTCGAACGAGCAGTTCAACCAGGCGTTCACGATGCATGGCACGATCATGCTGCTGATGTTCGCGACGCCGCTGTTCGCCGGGTTCGCGAACTGGATCATGCCGCTGCAGATCGGCGCGCCCGATGTGGCGTTCCCGCGGCTGAACATGTTCGCGTACTGGCTGTACCTCTTCGGCTCGCTCATCGCGGTGGCCGGCTTCCTCACCCCGCAGGGTGCGGCCGACTTCGGCTGGTTCGCCTACTCCCCGCTCTCGGACGCCGTCCGTTCGCCGGGCATCGGCGCCGACATGTGGATCATGGGTCTGGCCTTCTCCGGCTTCGGCACGATCCTCGGTTCGGTCAACTTCATCACCACGATCATCTGCATGCGTGCCCCCGGCATGACGATGTTCCGCATGCCGATCTTCGTCTGGAACGTCCTGCTGACCGGTGTGCTGGTCCTGCTGGCCTTCCCGGTCCTCGCCGCCGCGCTCTTCGCGCTGGAGGCGGACCGCAAGTTCGGTGCGCATGTATTCGACGCGGCCAATGGCGGCCCATTGCTCTGGCAACACCTCTTCTGGTTCTTCGGCCATCCAGAGGTGTACATCATTGCCTTGCCATTCTTCGGAATCATTTCCGAAGTGATCCCGGTGTTCAGCCGGAAGCCGATGTTCGGATACATCGGTCTGATCAGCGCGACGATCGCGATCGCAGGCCTCTCCGTGACCGTGTGGGCGCACCACATGTACGTCACCGGCGGTGTGCTGTTGCCGTTCTTCTCGTTCATGACATTCCTCATCGCGGTACCGACCGGTGTGAAGTTCTTCAACTGGATCGGCACGATGTGGAAGGGATCGCTGTCCTTCGAGACACCGATGCTCTGGGCCGTCGGCTTCCTGATCACCTTCACCTTCGGTGGTCTGACCGGTGTGATCCTGGCGTCGCCCCCGATGGACTTCCACGTCTCGGACTCGTACTTCGTCGTCGCGCACTTCCACTACGTCATCTTCGGCACCGTGGTTTTCGCGATGTTCTCCGGATTCCACTTCTGGTGGCCGAAGTTCACCGGCAAGATGCTGGACGAGCGGCTCGGCAAGATCACGTTCTGGACGCTGTTCGTGGGCTTCCACGGCACGTTCCTGGTGCAGCACTGGCTGGGTGCCGAGGGCATGCCGCGTCGTTACGCGGACTACCTCGCCGCAGACGGCTTCACCGCACTGAACACGATCTCGACGATCTCCTCGTTCCTGCTCGGCCTGTCGATGCTGCCGTTCTTCTACAACGTGTGGAAGACCGCGAAGTACGGCAAGAAGATCGAGGTCGACGACCCGTGGGGCTACGGCCGTTCGCTGGAGTGGGCGACCTCCTGCCCGCCGCCGCGGCACAACTTCCTCACGCTGCCGCGGATCCGTTCCGAATCCCCGGCGTTCGACCTGCATCACCCGGAGATCGCGGCGCTCGAGCAGCTGGAGCACCACTCCGCGGATGACAAGGCCCTCGCTGGTGGCAAGGAGGCCGGTAAGTGAAGATCCAGGGCAAGATGTTCCTCTGGCTGAGCGTCTTCATCCTCGCCATGGCCGTCACGTACGGCGTGTGGTCGAAGGAGCCGGCCGGTACCACCGCGCTCGTCCTGGCCTTCGGCCTGAGCGTCATGATCGGCTTCTACCTGGCCTTCACGGCGCAGCGGGTCGACGCCATGGCTCAGGACAACAAGGAGGCCGATGTCGCGGACGAGGCCGGCGAGGTGGGGTTCTTCTCCCCGCACAGCTGGCAGCCGCTCTCGCTGGCCGTCGGTGGTGCCCTCGCTTTCCTGGGCATCGTCTTCGGCTGGTGGCTGCTCTACTTCTCGCTCCCGGTGATCCTGATCGGTCTGTTCGGCTGGGTCTTCGAGTACTACCGCGGTGAGAACCGCACCCAGTGACAGCGAGTCACCGCTCCACCTGACGGGGGGCCTGTACTTCTCCACCAAGGGAAGTACAGGCCCCCCGTTTGGCATGCGCTTCTCCGCCAAAAGAAGTGCAAATCCCCCGTTTGCAGTCACATTGCGCGCTTATAGGGATGAATCTTCATAGCGTGTGTTCATGAACCACGCGCCGCGCTTCCGCCCCGTAGTGAGCTGCACTCTGCTGGTCGTGACCCTGGTCGCAGGTGTGACCGCCTGCGGTGGGTCAAATGGCCACCCGCTCGCGGCGAAACCGTACGACGCGGCGGACGAGATCTCCTTCAACGTCCCCGAGGGCGACGAGAAGGCCGACTCCGACAAGCCGCTCGAAGTAACCGTCAACGACGACGACGGCCGGATCACGGACGTGTCGGCCGTGGACGCGATCGGACGCCATCTGGCCGGCGAGCTCGACGCCGACGGGAAGCGCTGGCACTCCACCTCCCCGCTCGCCGCCGGCGCCCGCTACACGGTCCGGGTCAGCATGGAGGACGGGGACGGCGACCCGGGCAGCCGCACGCTCTCCTTCGAGACCGACTCCGCCAAGGCCAAGAAGCTCCTGAAGGTCGCCTTCGGCCCTCAGGCGGGCACCTACGGCGTCGGACAGCCCATTACGGCGGAACTCAGCGCTCCGGTCAAGGACAAGGCGTCCAGGGCCATCGTGGAGCGCGCCCTGCGGGTCCGCTCCAAGCCCGCCGTGACCGGCTCCTGGTACTGGGTCGACGACAAGATCCTGCACTACCGCCCCAAGGACTACTGGCCCGCCAAGGCCACCATCGAGGTCACCAGCGGTCTGACGGGCATCAAGGTCACCGACACGCTGTACGGAGCCCCCGCGAAGGCGCTGAAGCTCACCACGGGCGACCGTGTCGAGGCCATCACCGACGCCGCAGCGCACACGATGACCGTCAAACGCAACGGGAAAGTGATCAACACCATTCCGGTGACCACCGGCAAGCCCGGCTTCTCCACCCGAAACGGCGTCAAGGTCGTGCTGAGCAAGGAGTACTCCGTACGCATGCGCGGGGAGACCATCGGCATCTCGGAGAATTCCGACGACGGGTACGACCTGCTGGTCTACTACGCGACCCGCGTCACCTGGAGCGGCGAGTACGTGCACGCGGCCCCCTGGTCCACCGGTTCGCAGGGGTACGCGAACGTCAGCCACGGCTGTACGGGCATGAGTACCAGCCTGGCCGAGTGGTTCTTCAACACCGTGCGCACGGGCGACATCGTCCAGGTCGTCGGCAGTCAGGGCGAGACGATGACGCCGTTCGACAACGGCTACGGCGACTGGAACCTTTCCTGGGCCAAATGGCAGCAGGGCAGCGCTCTGCGGAAGAACGACACCCCGGACCGCACAGACACTTTCCAGGCGGCGCGACTGCGCCCCGAGGTCTGACCGGCCCGGGGAGTGCGCCGCCCCTCAGTGGGACCGCGGACAGAACCCCGGCAGGGCTCAGGCGTCCACGCAGTCCCTGCTGCGCAGCAGAGCGGCCAGGGCGTCCGCGAACCCGACCGGTTCGACCGGAAGGGTCACCGCGGCGTCCGCACGGCTCCAGGTGGCCAGCCAGGCGTCCTGCGGGCGCCCGATCAGCAGCAGTACGGGCGGGCAGTGGAAGATCTCGTCCTTGATCTGCCGGCAGACGCCCATGCCGCCCGCGGGTGCCGTCTCGCCGTCCAGCACACAGACATCGATGCCGCCCCTGTCCAGTGCGTCCAGGACGGCGGGCAGGGTGGCGCACTCAAGGAACTCCACCGGTGGCACATCAGCCGCGGGCCTGCGCCCGGCTGCCAGCCTCACCTGCTCACGGGTGTTGGCGTCGTCGCTGTAGACCAGGACCGTGGCGGTCGGCTGCATTGTTCCTCCGTGACATCTGTGTCTTCGGGGCTTTCCGGGCATGAACCGATGCGCGGATCGTACTCCGCCCGATGGGCTGTCAGCACCGCCCGGGACAGCGGATTCATGGGCCGTTCGGGGAGGGCACACCCTGTTGACACACCGAACGGCACCCCCCGGAGTGAGGGCGGGATAAGGGACCGACATAATGTCGGTCGTGGCGACAGCAACGACAGTAGAAACCGGGCACGCGCACCCGTCGGTCAATCGACCGAACCTCACCAGCGTCGGAACCATCATCTGGTTGAGTTCCGAGCTGATGTTCTTCGCGGCCCTCTTCGCGATGTACTTCACCCTGCGATCGGTGATGGGACCGGACCACTGGAAGGAAATGGCTTCGGCCCTGAACTTCCCGTTCTCGGCGACGAACACCACGATCCTGGTGCTCTCCTCACTCACCTGCCAGCTCGGCGTCTTCGCCGCGGAGCGGGGCGACGTGAAGAAGCTCCGTACCTGGTTCGTGATCACTTTCGTGATGGGTGCGATCTTCATCGGAGGCCAGGTCTTCGAGTACACCGAGCTGGTGAAGAAGGACGGCCTCTCGCTGTCCTCCGACCCGTACGGCTCGGTGTTCTACCTGACGACCGGCTTCCACGGGCTGCATGTGACAGGCGGTCTCATCGCCTTCCTGCTCGTTCTGGGCAGGACATACGCAGCCAAGAGGTTCACCCACGAACAGGCGACCGCAGCCATCGTCGTGTCCTATTACTGGCACTTCGTCGATGTCGTGTGGATCGGCCTCTTCGCCACGATCTACATGATCAAGTAACCGGGCTCGAACCCGAACCACATCCAGCATCGACGCAGAAGATCCTGACACCGGGGTAATCCGTGAAAAAGCTCTCCGCACGACGACGCCATCCGTTGGCGGCGGTCGTCGTACTACTCCTCGCGCTGGCGGCCACTGGGGGGCTGTACGCCGCGTTTGCGCCCGCGAGTAAGGCGCAGGCCGACGACACCGCCCAGTCCCTCGCCATCGATGAGGGCAAGAAGCTGTACTCCGTCGGTTGCGCCAGCTGCCACGGAACCGGCGGTCAGGGCTCCACCGACGGGCCGAGCCTGGTCGGCGTGGGCTCCGCCGCCGTGGACTTCCAGGTCGGTACGGGCCGTATGCCGGCGCAGCAGCCGGGTGCCCAGGTACCGAAGAAGAAGGTCATCTACAGCCAGGCCGAGATCGACCAGCTCGCGGCGTACGTCGCGTCGCTCGGCGCCGGTCCGATCGTTCCGACCAAGAACCAGGTCAGCCCTGACGGTGCGGACATCGCCAAGGGTGGCGACCTGTTCCGTACCAACTGCGCGCAGTGCCACAACTTCACGGGTGAGGGTGGTGCGCTGTCGAACGGCAAGTACGCGCCCAGCCTCGAAGGCGTGGACCCGAAGCACATCTACGAGGCCATGCAGACCGGCCCGCAGAGCATGCCGTCCTTCCCGGACACGACGATGCCCGAGCAGCAGAAGCGGGACATCATCGCGTACGTCCAGACCGTGAACAGCGCCCAGTCGGAGAACCCGGGTGGTCTCAAGCTGGGCGGCCTGGGGCCGGTCAGCGAGGGCTTGTTCGCCTGGATCTTCGGGCTCGGCGCACTGATCGCAGTTGCCATTTGGGTCGCGGCCCACACCGCTAAGGCCAAGAAGTCATGAGTAGCCAAGAGATTCCAGACGAGAACCTGCCCGCTGAGCAGGACACCGCGCACGGCGCGGTAAAGGTCGCGGACGACCCGTTCGCCGACCCGGGGCTGCCGGCCCACAAGCCGCGCATCCAGGACATCGACGAACGGGCCGCGAAGCGCTCCGAGCGCGCCGTGGCGTTCATGTTCACGCTGTCCATGCTGGCGACGATCGGCTTCATCGCCTCGTACGTCATCTTCCCGGTCGACAAGATCGTGTACATCTGGCCCTTCGGCCATGTGAGCGCGCTCAACTTCTCCCTGGGTCTGACCCTGGGCGTGGCCCTCTTCGCGATCGGCGCCGGTGCCGTCCACTGGGCGCGCACCCTGATGTCCGACGTGGAGGTCGCCGACGACCGGCACGCCATCGAGGCCGAGCCCGAGGTCAAGGCGAAGGTCCTCGCAGACTTCGCGGCAGGTGCCGAGGAGTCCGCGTTCGGCCGGCGCAAGCTGATCCGCAACACCATGTTCGGCGCGCTGGCCCTGGTGCCGCTCTCCGGTGTGGTGCTGCTGCGCGACCTCGGTCCGCTGCCGGAGAAGAAGCTCCGCAACACCCTGTGGGCCAAGGGCAAGCAGCTCATCAACATGAACACGATGGAGCCGCTGCGTCCCGAGGACGTCGCCGTCGGTTCGCTGACCTTCGCCATGCCCGAGGGGCTGACGGAGGAGGCGGAGGACTTCCAGAACCAGATCGCCAAGGCCGCGCTGATGATCATCCGCATCGAGCCGGACAACATCAAGGACAAGCGCGAGCGCGAGTGGGCCCACGAGGGAATCGTGGCCTTCTCCAAGATCTGCACCCACGTCGGTTGCCCGATCAGCCTGTACGAGCAGCAGACGCACCACGTGCTCTGCCCGTGCCACCAGTCCACCTTCGACCTCTCCGACGGCGCCCGCGTCATCTTCGGTCCGGCCGGTCACGCCCTTCCGCAGCTGCGGATCGGTGTGAACAGCGAGGGCAACCTCGAGGCGCTCGGTGACTTCGAAGAGCCCGTCGGTCCTGCATTCTGGGAGCGCGGATGAGTACTGCGACCGACACACAGCGCAAGGCGCCCGCCGGCGAGCGGGTGGCCGACTGGGCGGACGGCCGGCTCGGGATCTACTCCCTGGCCAAGGCCAACATGCGCAAGATCTTCCCGGACCACTGGTCCTTCATGCTCGGTGAGATCGCCCTCTACAGCTTCATCATCATCATCCTCACGGGTGTGTATCTGACGCTGTTCTTCCACCCGAGCATGAACGAGGTCGTGTACCACGGCTCGTACGAGCCGATGCAGGGCATCAAGATGTCCGAGGCCTACGCCTCGACACTGGACATCAGCTTCGACGTCCGCGGTGGTCTGCTGGTTCGCCAGATCCACCACTGGGCCGCGCTGATCTTCCTGGCCGGCATGTTCGTGCACATGATGCGCGTCTTCTTCACGGGTGCGTTCCGCAAGCCGCGTGAGATCAACTGGCTGTTCGGCTTCCTGCTGTTCGTGCTGGGTATGTTCACCGGCTTCACCGGCTACTCGCTCCCGGACGACCTGCTCTCCGGTACGGGTGTCCGCTTCACCCAGGGCGCGATCCTGTCGATGCCGATCGTCGGCACGTACATCTCGATGTTCCTGTTCGGCGGAGAGTTCCCCGGTCACGACTTCGTCGCCCGGTTCTACTCGATCCACATCCTGCTGTTGCCGGGCATCATGCTCGGCCTGCTGGTGGCGCACCTGATCCTGGTCTTCTACCACAAGCACACGCAGTTCGCGGGTCCCGGCCGCACCAACAAGAACGTCGTCGGTATGCCGTTGCTGCCGGTGTACATGGCGAAGGCCGGCGGTTTCTTCTTCCTGGTCTTCGGCATCATCGCCGTCATCGCGGCCATCGCCTCGATCAACCCGATCTGGGCCATCGGCCCGTACCGCCCGGACCAGGTGTCCACCGGCGCCCAGCCCGACTGGTACATGGGCTTCGCCGAGGGTCTGATCCGAGTGATGCCTGGCTGGGAGATCAACCTCTGGGGTCACACGCTGGTCCTTGGTGTGTTCATCCCGCTGATGGTCTTCGGACTGGTACTCGGGATCATCGCGGTCTACCCGTTCGTCGAGTCCTGGGTCACCGGTGACAAGCGTGAGCACCACATCCTGGACCGCCCGCGCAACGCCCCGACCCGGACGGCCTTCGGCGTCGCCTGGATCACCGAGTACGTCATCGTCTTCATCGGCGGTGGCAACGACCTGTGGGCCACGCACTTCCACCTGTCGCTGAACGCCATCTCCTGGTTCATCCGGATCTTCATCTTCGTGGGACCGGTCCTCGCGTTCATCGCCACCCGGCGGATCTGCCTCGGCCTCCAGCGCCGCGACAAGGAGAAGGTGCTGCACGGGCGCGAGTCCGGCATCATCAAGCGCCTGCCGCACGGTGAGTTCGTCGAGATCCACGAGCCGCTCGGCCCCGAGCAGCTGCACACGCTCACCGCGCACGAGCAGTACAAGCCGGTCGAGATCGGCCCGACGGTCGACGAGAACGGTGTCGAGCGCAAGGTGCCCGTACTGCAGAAGCTGCGGGCCAGGCTCAGCAAGGGCTACTTCGGCGAGGACAACCAGATCGCCAAGCCCACCGCCGAGGAGTACAAGGAGATCACCAGCGGCCACGGTCACCACTGATCGCCTGAACTGATCGCCACAGCAGGAGCCCCGTCCATCCGATGGACGGGGCTCTTCGCTGTCCGTGGCGCTCGATAGGGTGGGGGCAACCCCTTTTATCGGCTATGGACCCCCAGGAGCGGACCATGAACGTTGTGACCCCGGTCGGCGGCGACAGCGTGGCGGACCGTTCCTGGCCCGGCGTGCTGAACCCGCTGCTGCGCGGCGAGGACCTGACCGCGGACGACACCGCATGGGCGATGGACCGCATCATGAGCGGTGAGGCGACCGATGTGCAGATCGCCGGTTTCGCGGTGGCCCTGCGCGCCAAGGGCGAGACGGTCGACGAGGTGTCCGGCCTGGTGCGCGCGATGTACGAGCACGCCAACACGATCCACGTACCCGGTCGCACGGTCGACATCGTCGGCACCGGCGGCGACCTCGCCAAGACGGTCAACATTTCCACGATGTCGGCGATCGTCATCGCGGGTACCGGCGCCAAGGTCGTCAAGCACGGCAACCGCGCCTCCTCGTCGGCGAGCGGTTCCTCCGATGTGCTGGAGAAGCTCGGCGTCAATCTGGAGCTCAGCGCGCAGCGGGTCGTCGAGGTCGCCGAGGAGGCGGGCATCACCTTCTGCTTCGCGGTGAAGTTCCATCCCGCCCTGCGGTACGTGGCCAGGGCCCGCAAGGAACTCGGTGCCCCGACCACGTTCAACATCCTCGGGCCGCTCACCAACCCGGCCAAGGTGCGTTCCCAGGCCATCGGCGTCGCCGACCTGCGGATGGCGCCCATCGTCGCCGGTGTTCTCGCCGAGCGCGGCAATTCGGCGCTGGTCTTCCGCGGTGACGACGGCCTGGACGAGCTGACGACCACCGCGACCTCGCGGGTCTGGGTGGTCCGGGACGGATCGGTGCGCGAGGAGGCGTTCGACCCGCGCGACGTCGGTCTGGAGCTGGTGCCGGTACAGGCGCTGCGCGGCGCCGACGCCTCGTACAACGCGGATGTGGCCCGCCGGGTGCTGGCCGGCGAGCGAGGCCCCGTACGGGACGCCGTGCTGCTCAACTCGGCGGCGGCGCTGGTCGCGCTGGACCCGGCGGACGGCACGCTGAACGAGCAGCTCGCCGCAGGGATCGCGAAGGCCGCCGAGTCCATCGACTCGGGGGCGGCCCGGCAGGCGCTGGAGCGCTGGGTGGCGGTCAGCAACGCCTGACCGGACGGAATATGACGCAGGGCGCGGTCCAGATCTTGGACCGCGCCTTGCGCGTTGACGCGCGTATGGCAAGATGCTGGGCAGGTCATGAGTGACAGCGACTACGGCCCCGGCCCGCTGTCCGGCAACCCTCCGTCCGTGGCGGGGTGCCCCGGGTGAAGACCAGGCCGTGGGCAGCGAGGTCTGCGGCAAGCGCGGGCCCCTCGGCATCTGTGAATGCCAGCCCCCGGGGTCCTGGTCCCTAGGGAGTCTCTTGTGAGCAAGCGAATGCGATAGGGCTTATCGGCCCTTCTCCGCACACCCTTTTTTCACCCTCTGCTGCGCTGCCGCGTATCCGCCGGCGCATGCAATTCGCCTGCCTGTTACGGGAGTTCGCCATGTCTGTCTTCACCGCTGCCGCCGACCAGTCGCTTTGTGCCCCTCTGCCGGTTCTGGGCAAGGATGTAACGGTTCCGCTGGTCACGGGTGGTGAAGTCACGTACGCCGCTCTCGACTACGCCGCCAGCGCCCCGGCCCTGCAGCGCGTCTGGGACGACGTCGCCGCGTACGCCCCGTACTACGGCAGCGTCCACCGCGGCGCCGGGTACCTCTCGCAGCTCTCCACGGACCTCTTCGAGAACAGCCGCGCGACCGTCGCGGAGTTCCTCGGCTGCCGCCTTGAAGGGGGTCCGGGCGAAGCCCGGTCGGGCAAGGGCGGTGGTGGGCGACGGGAGGGCGACCAGGTGATCTTCACCCGCTCGACCACCGACTCCCTCAATCTGCTGGCCGCCGTCGTCCCCGCCGACTGCCAGGTCTTCGTGTACGAGACCGAGCACCACGCCTCGCTGCTGCCGTGGCGCGACGCCCGGGTGACCTACCTGAACGCCCCGCGCACCCCGGCCCAGGCCGTCGAGACGCTGGAGCGGGCGCTCGCCGACCGTGACCCCTACGGCCCCGCGCTGGTCTGCGTCACCGGCGCCTCCAACGTCACCGGAGAACTGTGGCCGGTCAAGGAACTGGCGGCCGCCGCGCACGCGCACGGTGCCCGGATCGTGCTGGACGCCGCGCAGCTCGCCCCGCACCACCCCGTCGACATCGCAGAGCTGGACGTCGACTGGGTCGCCTTCTCCGGACACAAGCTGTACGCGCCGTTCGGCTCGGGTGTGCTCGCGGGCCGCGCCGACTGGCTGCAGGACGCCGAGCCGTACCTGGCCGGCGGCGGCGCCTCGCGCAAGGTGGCCCGCCGCACGGATGGCGGTGTGGACGTCGAGTGGCACTCCACCGCCGCCCGCCACGAGGCCGGTTCCCCCAACGTCATCGGCGCGTACTCCATCGCCTCCGCCTGCAAGGCGCTGACCGAGGCGGGCTTCGACAACCTGGTCGCGCGGGAGCAGCACCTCGTCACCGCGGTCCGGGCCGGACTCGCCGGCGTCCCCGAGGTCAAGGTGCTCTCGCTGTTCGGTGACGACGCCCCGCGGGTCGGCGTCATCTCCTTCGTGGTGGAGGGCTGGAACAGCTCGCACTTCGCCGCCGCGCTCTCCGCCGAGTACGGCATCGGGGTTCGCGACGGACTGTTCTGCGCCCACCCGCTGGTCCGTACCTTGCTGGGCAGCGACCCGCAGGAGGTCGGCGAGTGCGGCGCGCCCGAGGACGAGCCGGGCGAGCTCCCCCAGTCTCGAACGGACTCGACCGGCGGGACCCCCTCGCTCAACGCGATCCGGGTGAGCTTCGGCGCCGGTACGCCGGACGAGCACATCGAGCGATTCGTCCGCGCGGTCAAGGAACTGGTGGGCAAGGGCGCCCAGTGGAAGTACCGCACCGAGGACGGCCGCTGCGTCCCGGACCGGGGCGCAGCGCAGCTCTGACGGGCGCGCAACAGTTCGGCGGGGGGGGGGGGGGGGGGGGGGTCCCCCGCCGAAAGGGTCCGGCGGAAGAGGGGGGGGGCCCCGGCGTTTAGGGAGAGGGGGGAGGGGGGCTCCAAGTTCTGTTTTGAGTGCATACGG